>JAJTHA010000098.1 GCA_021299565.1 Candidatus Caenarcanales bacterium | reverse complement strand
GCTTATAGTCAAATTTATAGCGAAATAGAATTAATTAAGCACCATTTAAAAGAAAATACTAGTTTGAAAAGAATTCTAATAAATGATTTATCAAATCAAAACATAATCGCAATGATAAAAAAACACATAGCTAATACTACTAAACTTGCTAGTGGAGAAAGAATTGCTCACTATTATATAAGTGAACATGGCGTAGAGATTTTTAATACAATAAATTTTGCACTTGCTAATCCGAACAAGCTAGTTAAATTTGCTCTCGATCATGCAGGTTTTGTTCCTGATATTTTAATTTTATTGGGAAATACTAAAATAGATCTCGAAATTGATGGAAACGCTCATAATCACACTCTTTTTCAAAAAGAAAGAGATGAGTATCTAAAAAGTAAAGGTGTGATTGTTGTAAGAGTTGATACAACTGACTGCATAAAAGATACTGAAATTCAGGCTAAAGTAAACAAAGCTCTAAGCAGATTTAAAGGATAGAATTTCTTTTTGATAAAAATCATGAACAATCCCATCAAAGAATTTATTACCCATTTCAAATTGTCTATTTACTTTAGCTTCTGTCAAAGAAGCTCTATGACTATCTTGAGCCAAGCTTTCCAATGTGATTGCTTGTGCTTTAAGAGCGTCAAAATATTGTTCTACATTTGAAAAATTTAGATATTTAAATTTAAAATCTTTTCTAATTAAATTTGTGCCATTAGTGCTAGAACTCAATAGTAAAAAGCTACTTCCTTCATTTAAAATCATTAGTGGAATAATTTTTTTCTTAGGATTAGTTTTTTTAACTCTGTCAGTATTCTCTTTTAGTTGGCTTATGCCAACTTCTATTTTCTTAATATCATTATCGATAATTTTAATTTGATTTTGATATTGAAGAGTTTGATAAGAATTAATTACAAAAGATTTTACTTCTATGACATAAATCAGATTATCTATTTCAATCAGAAAATCTGCGTGTTTATCACTATCATTAATAGATTTGACTTTTTCTTCACCAAAAATTTGTATCAAAACTTTTTTGACATAGTTCTCATAAAGCAATCCATAATAAGCTCTAAAAGCCCGCCTTTGAGGATCTTTCAGTTTTATGGCATAAAAATCATCAAAGAAATCAAATAAACCCTGGTCAAATGCTCTCAAGAAAAACAAAGGGTAACATGGCAATAAGAAAATCTCTCGCTTTTGATTAACGAGTTTGATTTTTGACATATCTGGTTTAATTAATGGATATTTAATGAGTGGATTTAACTCACCATCTTTTTCTCTGAACTCTTGATAAGGTAGAGAAAGAGATTGAAGAACTTTGTAGAATTTTTCTTCTTGAAATAAATCTGGATTTTGTTTTTTTAATTTGTCCTCAATATTTACATCAGTAATATATCCATGATAAAAATTATTTCTTGCATCAATATCTTGGAGTCTAGTGATTAAAAAAGCTATTTTCACAAACTTTTCTATGCTAATTCCCATATGGCTTTGAGCAAAATCTTCAAAAATATTTTTTAACATATCATTGGGTGGTTTTATCTCTTTTAAACCATCTATAAAAATCAATTTACTTTTTGCCATCAATGGATGAATATCGATGGTTTGGAATTTAAACTGTTTATCATAAAACCCAGAAAAAATTCTTATTAATGAATGATGGGGATTAACTGATTCTGTATCAATGATCTTTTGATCTAGTTCATTACGATAATTTCTTCTAATTTGATCATATATCTTTTGAAATAATTTGTTTTCTTGGCTTAAATATACTATAGGAAAATCATTCGCCCCTGATTTAATCAGTAATTGGGTCATATGTGCCAAAACTTCTTGATCATAAAACTCTTTTGTCGCATCATTTCTGATTGCAAAACCATTATCTCCATTATGAAAAATAAATTGGGAAAGTTGGGAAATGACTATCAACGCATCTCTCAAATTAAATTGCCTCAGGATTTTAATAATTGAATCTTCAACTTTATTCATCCAAGATTATTATCCCTGCCAATAAAATCAAAAAAATTATATTTATTTACTACAGAAAAATTTGCAACAGGGAACTGCGCTGTCCATTGGCTTGGAGCAACGACCCTATCTTTACTATATTTGATTTCATATCCATAAAGATGATTTGCCGCTCCATCTTCCATCTCTTCTACGAAATCAACTTCCTGATCGCCAAAATTTTTATTAGTTTTCCAAAAGTAAGTTCTGAATTTAAAAGGATAAAAACAATTATTACGCTTCATTCTCTCCGCAACAATAAAGTTTTCCCAGAGCTTACCAACCTCATCAGCGCTTCTAAGAGAAAAAACACTAAAATCTTGTATAAGTGCATTTCGGATACCCAAATCATAGAAAAAATACTTCTTCTGTTTTTTGATTACATTGTCTTGGTTTTTGCTATATGGATCAAGCTTAAAAATAATAAAAGACTTCTCCATCAAATCTAAATAATTTTCAACCTCTCTTCTTTCTAACCTGAGTTCACTTGCAATTTCATTAGTGTTAATTTCTTTGGTAATTCTATGAGCAAGCATCCGCGCCAAAGCTTCTATTTTCACTGAGTTTTTAATTCCATCAATATTAAAAACATCCTTTAAAAGGTAATTCTTGACAAGATCTGTGAGAAAATCTTTTTTTTGCAAATCATCATTATCTTCAAAAGCAATTTTTGGATAAGAACCAAAAATCAATCTATCATGCAAATTCTTTTGAATAAAATCTTGATCATCTGAAATTTCAAAACAAGCAGCTGGATGCATCAAAATTCTTTTTGTTCTGCCAACATTTGACTCCTCTACTAAATCTGTAATTCCAATAGTTGAAGAACCGCTAATTATCAGTTCTATTTTTGAAGGTGAATGATCAACCAGATTTTTGATTATAAGATCAATCTTTGCGATGCTTTGGGCTTCATCAATTGCTAAAACATCACAATTTTTGATTAAATCAAAAATCAAGTTTGGATTATTGGTATCAAAGTACTGCCTATCAAAGAAACTATCTCCGTCTAAAAATCTTACAGATTTACCTTGGGCTTTTCTGATTTCCAAAAATTGCTTGATTAATGTAGTTTTACCAACTCTTCTTGGGCCATAAATTATTACAGCCTCTTTCCCTTGACTTAACTTCTGTTCAAGAATATCTAGATAAATTTTGCGATTTCTCTCGCCCATTCTCTAAAATTATACCATTTTTGTACAAAAATTAGCTAAATTTTGCACAAAAACTTACAAAGAATAGATATAGAGGCTATTTTTTCCCAAAAACCCTATCTATAGCCTCAATCAATTTATCTATTCCCACAAGCTCTATCCCTTCAAATTTTTTGTTTAGATTTTTGAGATTTTTGGCTGGAAGCAAAATCTTTTTAAAACCTAATTTTACAGCTTCATTTATTCTTGCTTCAATATCAGTTACTGACCTGATTTCACCAGAGAGTCCTATTTCACCTATAGCAACAATATCAAGATTTTGAGTGTAATTTAGAGCGCTTTTATATATTGCAAGGGCGACAGCAAGATCGCTAGCTGTCTCTCCGAGATCTATTCCTCCAACGACATTTACGTAAACATCAACAGAAGCAAAACTAATTTTTGATTGTTTTTCTAATATAGCCAGTATCTGATGTACGCGTCCAAGATCAACTCCATTTGCTAACCTGCGAGGGTTATGATAATTGGTGTTCAGAGCAAGTGCTTGAATTTCCAGCAGTAGAGATCTGCGCCCTTCTTTAGAAGCGAATATCACACCACCTGATTTTTGCTCCAAAAAAACTTGTGAGGGATTCAGCAAATCTTTCAAGCCCTCTTGTTGCATCTCATAGACAGCGATTTCATTGGTGTTACCAAAACGATTTTTGATAGAGCGTATAAATCTTAAAGAAGAATCTTGCTTAGATTCAAACTGCAAAACAGTATCAACCATGTGTTCCAAAATTTTGGGACCAGCTAGATCGCCGTCTTTATTAATGTGTCCAACAATAATAATTGGGATATTGGTGGATTTTGCAGTGCGCATTAATTTGGTGGCTGAGTCTTTAATTTGCGAGGGTGCTCCTGGAACTGAATCTATATCAGGGTTATAGAGTGCTTGAATACTATCAACAATTACTAGTTGAGGTTCTTTGCTTTCAATAACATCAATTATCGCTCTTATATCGCTTTCAGGATAAACCAATATCTTTTCCTGTATATCACTTACGGTCTTGTCATCAAATCGTTCAGAGCAAGGCTTGCGAGTCTGAGCATACCGGAGTTGACTTTCCGTCAATGAGGATTGCGAAGACGAGTGTAACGCAGCTATGGGCGATTTCATGGCAAGACCGAGACGAGTAGCTCTAATCTTGAGTTGCTTAGAAGACTCTTCGGCGCTGATATAAAGCACTTGCTGATTCTGTTTGGCAAAATTAAGCGCAACTTGCAAAAGCAAAGTTGATTTACCAACTCCTGGTTGACCGCCTAATAGAGTGAGTGATCCAGGAACTATGCCACCACCTAGCACACGATTAAACTCAGGCGATAAAGTATCTAATCTACTGATTTCATCTTCTTTGATTTGATCTAGCGTGAGCAGCTCAGACTCTGCTCTCAAAAAAAGCCCTGTGTCTTTATCAAGTTTGGATTTACTTTTGACCTTGTCAAAGCGAGCTTCTTTGAGTGAATCCCAAGCACCGCAGCTCGAGCAGCGTCCAAGATAAGTACTTGTCTCATAACCGCATTCTGTACAATAGAAAATTGTCTTTGTTTTTGCCATAATCTGCCTCCTTGATGACTCTCAATAGCTGCGTTACAATCATCATACCATATATAAGTAAGGGTTATGATTTATAATTAGCTTAAATGATAGAAATCAATCTTAAAAATAAAAATGCTCTCGTATGCGGAGCATCTGAAGGCATGGGCCTAGCGACAGCCAAGCTACTTAAGCAAGCCGGTGCAAAAGTTACCATCATCTCAAGAAGCTTGGACAAACTACAAAAAGCAGCCCAGGAAACAGGAGCTGATGAATTTTATAGTCTTGATCTTAGCGATCTTGATGCAGTCAAAAACTTCGTTAAAGACAAACATGATTTTCATATTTTAGTAAATAATTCAGCAGGTCCCAATCCAGGATCTTTTTTGAAAGCCGGTGATGATGAATACTTGAAAGCATTTACCGCTCATTTGCTTGCAGCAAATACTTTAGCCAAAGCAATTGTGCCATTTATGCAAAAAGAAAATTACGGCAGAATCATCAATATCATTTCTGTAACAGCAAAAATACCATCTGAAAACCTTGCAGTCTCCAACACCATTAGAGGAGCAGTTTTGAACTGGTCCAAGACTTTATCTAATGAACTTGCTGCTAGTGCTATCACTGTCAATAATGTACTACCGGGCTATACCAAAACCGCTCGCTTAGAAGCTGTGATGGCAAGCAATGCTGCAAACAAAAACAAAAGCCTTGAAGAAATCAGCGAAGAGTTCACTAGTAAAATTCCAATGAAACGCTTTGCTGAACCAGTAGAAATAGCAAATGCTGTTTTATTTCTTGCTAGCCCACTTGCTCGCTATATCACCGGACAAAGCCTTGCTGTTGATGGTGGCAGGATACCTGTAAGTTAGTTTATTAAAAATATAATTTAAGGTCATCGCGAGATTTGCGAAGCAAATCGTGGCGATCCAGTTCTCTTATGCATCGTGGACTCCCACGACCTGCTTTGCAGGTCTCGGAGTGACATTCTTGTTATAAATCTAGCTTATACTAAAATTTTAATTCACGATATTTTGGCAAAAAAGCGTGAATTTAGCTTAAAACCAGACCATATTCACGATATTTTAGTGAAAAAACGTGAATTTAAAATTTAAATCAAAAAAATACTCAACAATAACTATTATTCATCAATTCCCCAAGCCCACCAGCTCCAGGAACTATATATTGAGTTTCGTTAAGACCATCTTCTTCTTCAGGATAAGTACCAGGGATAGACTCTAAGGCTTTTGTAGAACTAGTTCCACGATCAAGACGAATAGCATAAACAATCACATCAGGATGATCTTGCTTGAGCTTTGCTATATAGTTTGATGTAACAATCAGATGCATAGTGATGATCTTGAGAGCAGTTCCAGCAACTTCATTTTTGTAATAACTAATAGCACTAGAAACCGATCCTCCAGTAGCTCCCATAGGATCAGGGATAATTACCACAGAGTCTTGTTTATCTCCACCGATTTTGGAACCAGACCAATCAACTCCGACAACTTGCCCTTGATCATTGGTTTTGCGAGCCATATAAATATGATCTTGTCTAACTAGATCAGGATTTAGGGTTTGATTCAAAATTTTAAAACAAGTCTCAGAAGGAAGAGTTCCTGCTCTTGCGATATCTACTATCACCGCTTTAGTTTCAGGTTCAATAATAGTACCTGACCAAAAACCTTTCGGGGTGAGATTTGCCATGCGAGTTCGAACTGTATCTTCTTTAGTCGGAAACTCATTATTAATCACTTCTTTAAATAAAAAACTATACAAGTCAGCAATAATGTAATTAACAACGGGTTGCTTGGTTTTTTCTTTGCATAAATTTGCCAAATGAGTTGTCAAAAAAACATCATCAAGAATTTTATAATTCTCTCCATATACATGTTCTAAAAAATTAGGTTGTGATTTTTTCATTAGCTGCATTCTCTTTAATTTTAGCATTTTTGATATCTATATTACCCAGCCCCAAGCGCATAAAACCCTTATACTTAGTGCCATAGACACTAGTATCTAGAGCAAAAATCGACTTTGTTTGAAGCAATTGATCTAGATCAATGTTTGGTTTTACCAAAGCACAAACATTAGTTGGCTTATATATCCAATCAAAAATCAAATCCTCTCTTTTATACAAAAGCTCAATATTATTTCTCAAAATATTTTTATTATAGTCAAGTAAAGCATTAGATGCCCTCAAGGCTTCTCTAGCAATTATTTCTGATAAAGAAGCAACTCTAAGTGATAAATAATTTTTGTAAGCAAGAAAGCTTTCAAGTAGTTTGTGATTCTTAGATACTATCCAACCCAATCTCAGACCAGGCAAAGCAAAAGATTTACTCAAATCGCAAATGGCAATAGCGTTCTGGTGAACATCAACAACACTTGCTAAATCATCTCTCAAATCTATTGGCAAAAAAACCTCATCACTAATTAATAATCTATCCTCTAATATTTTTGAGATTTGATTTAGTTCATCGCTTGAAAAGCTTTTGCCAACTGGATTATTAGGATTGTTGATCACCAATGCTTTTAGCTGAGGATATTTTCTGAGTAATTCTTCTAGTTCATTTATATCCCAAGAAAAATTTCCCAAAGACAAATCCCAGTCAATGACCTTAATCCCTCTATCAGCCAATATTTGATAGAGAGATTGATACATTGGCTTTTGCGCAATTACTATATCGCCAGCTTCAAACAAAGTCGACATCACGATATTAATAGCTTCTGCTGCGCCTGCAGTCAGTAAAATTTGATCAGCTTTAATAGACTTATAAAGCTGTGATGAGATATTAACTCTCAATTCTTCATCACCAAATTTAGTGCCATAATCCAAAGAGTCTTTTGACAAAATATCAAAAAAATCATGATTGATAATGCTGGAAAGCTGAGCTAAAGAAAGAGCTGGCATAGCAGCAGAACTAATAGACGCAAGATACTTGCCTTCCAAACTATTGTAAAGGTCTTCTAAAGCAAATTGTGTGAACATAAAACTACTTGATTTCTTTGTGAGTAGTGTGTTTTTTCATATATTTGTTGTATTTTTTCATCTCAAGCTTGTCTGGATGTTTTTTCTTGTTTTTAAAAGTTGTATAGCGAGAAGGAGGAACGCCGGCCGCTTTTGCTTCTGTGCATTCTAATGTTACTACTACTGTGTCTTTTTTCTTTGCCATGATTTATTGCCGTACCTGAACTTTAGATTCTAGCAAAAATGGCTTAAATACTCGGGTTTTAAGGTTTTCTTAATCAACTATTTACGGTATTAAGCTTGCCTTAAATAGTGCCGATCTTAGTCGATATGCTAGATTCGGATCTTCAGAAAAAACAATTGGATATGATGCTATCCAAAAACGTTAGGTATTTTAAGCATTTTGACGAGATTATTTCTAAAGTCACCGAACTGCCTTCCAGGCAAAGTTTCCTTGCTTATCTCATGGATCTAACTAGTGATGTCAGCACTCTCAACACAGATCTAATCAGTGAAATTGGAGACCACGAAACTCTAGCTAAACTCATAGTCGAAAAAGCCAGAGTCTCTGCGCGCTTGCCACAAGCGAGAGTCTCTGCTGCTCAGCTCAAGCTTGCTATTCAAAAACTAGGATACGGATTGGTTTATAACGAAGTGCAAGATAGTCTTGCCAAAGAATACGCCAAAATTTATTTCACTACAGTCAAAGAAGATCTTCGTGATGTTCTCAAAAAATCAATCAAGCTAGCTTACATGACCAAAGAGCTTGGCAAAATTTTGAATATCAGAAATTCGACAATAACTTTTTTTGCTGGATTGCATCATCACTTAGGGGAAGTGGTTTTGATTTTGAAAGAGCCTAAATTATTTGCTGATATAAAAGCATTGCGCCAAAGAGGCATAGATACTAAAACTGCTGAATTAGCTGTTTTGGGGGCAGAGTTAAATGAACTAGCAAAACTCATACTCAAAAAGTGGGAGTTTTCTGAAGAGATGATAAATCTTATTAGCAAAAACAATAACCCTGAATCCAATCAAATAGCAATTCTTGTGCGCTTTGCAGATTTTGTTTTAAGATCGATTGAGGACAAAAACTCTAGTCCAGAAGCGATGCGTGGAATGGCAGAAGATTTTATTTTCGCGCTGGGTTCTTCTATGGAAGTTGATAAATGGATAGAAGAAATGAAGCTTGCGTATATTAGATTTATTGAAACTGAATATAGAATTTTTAAGCGTTAAGAACTTACTAAATTATAATAGTTAACAATCAAGTAATGCTTCAAAAAAGGACAAAAAGCCGTGCGCAGCACAACCGCCGCTTCGCGGCGGAATTTCCAATATGCTATCTTTATAGCTAATGGACTCAAAAGAAAAAGCCTTAGAGATTATCGCTACTGTGTTAAACCCTGGTTTCTACAAAGATGTATCAGTACAAAACAACAAAAAAGTTGTCTTTAATTTGCTACTTGATAACCCAAATGATCAACAACAAAAAAATGAAATTATCAAAGACCTAGAAAGCAAACTAAAAGCTGCTGGTTTCACAGAATTGGATGTTTACACCACTCAAAAGCCCCCTGAAGGTCATAGACCAATAGGTGGCACCGCTAACAAAGGTACAATCGCTCCTAAATCACCTGTGCCTGGTGTGAAGCATATAGTCGCTGTCAACAGCGGCAAAGGTGGAGTCGGCAAAACCACTTGTTCAGTGAATCTAGCGATAGCTTTAAAAACTCTGGGTTATAGAGTTGGGGTTCTAGACGCTGATATAACCGGTCCAAACGTACATTTGATGCTTGGTTCCAAAGATAAACCTTTTGTGAATGAAGAGCGCAAAGTCACTTCACTAGAAGCTCATGGTATCAAACTAATTTCTATGGGCACTTTAGTTGATGAAGACAAACCAACTATCTGGAGAGGTCCTATGTTAGATGGAGTGATCAAACAATTTTTGCGTGAAGTTGATTGGGGCGAGCTTGACTATCTAGTTGTCGATCTTCCACCAGGCACTAGCGATGCGCAATTGACATTGTGTCAAAACGTTCCGCTTAGTGGAGTTGTTACCATCACCACGCCGCAAGACGTAGCTCTACTAGATGCTCGCAAAGGATTGTGGATGTTTGAAAAAATGCAAGTTCCTGTTCTAGGAATAGTAGAGAACATGAGCTTCTTTAGCTGTCCGCATTGTAACGAGAGATCTGAAATTTTTGCTCATGGTGGCGGTCGCAAAGCTGCTCAAGAACTCAAGATAGATTTTCTTGGTGAAATCCCTATTGAACTAAAAGTTAGAGAAGGCGGAGACAATGGTCAGCCAATAACTGCAATAGATCCAGAGCATGCTGTATCCAAAGCATTTATTGATATAGCTCGTAAAGTTGATAGTAAAATCAACAGCCTAGTATCTAAATAAATCACGGTATTATCTTTTATTATTTAGAAATGCTTAATTCAGTGGCATATATGTATTTAGGTGCGCATAGAACATAGGCTAGCCAAATATAATTTTGACGCGAATGAAAAATTCGATCTAATCATTATTGGTGGCGGAATAAATGGAGCGGGTATCGCAAGAGACGCAGCGCAAAGAGGACTAAAAGTACTTTTACTAGAAAAAGACGATTTTGGTTCTGGTTGTTCAGCTCATTCAACGAGATTAATTCATGGTGGACTTAGATATTTAGAACATCTGGAATTTAACCTGGTGAAAGAAAGTTTAGATGAAAGAGAAATTCTACTCAAAAACTATCCGCATCTGGTAAACCCAATCGCTTTGATGATCCCAGCTTATAAACACAATAAAAACGGATTATTAAAACTCAATCTAGGCATGTTTCTCTACGACATACTTTCTTCCAAAAAATCTTTACCAAGTTATCAACGAATAGAAAAAGATCAATTGGATAAACTCAATCTGAAAATCAATCCAAAAGATTTTGAAGGGGCTGTTTACTACTATGATGCTCAGATCACCAACGCTGAAAGACTAGTGCTTGAAAATATCAAATCAGCTGAAGAATATGGTGCCGTCTGTCTCAATCACTGTGAAGCTTCAGAGATTATCATAGAAAATAATCAAGCTATCGGTGTAAGATTCAAAGACAATCTGAATACCAAAAGACCCTTCGTTGCTTATGCAAAAAACATAGTAAATTTAGCTGGTCCTTGGGTTGATTTGGTTAATGAAAGACTTAGAGATAAAAATGGACTTTTAGTAGAACCGCAACTGAAAAGAAAAATTGGTGGTACAAAAGGAAGCCATATAGTAGTCAAAAGCTTTACTGGAGCACCTCAAGGGTTTGGACTATATAATGAAGCTAAATCTGACTCTAGACCATTTTTCATTTTGCCTTTTAAAATTGCCAACAACGATACTTTATATCTGATAGGGACTACTGACCTTTATTTAGAAGAAAAAGATAATTTAGACAAATTAGAAATTACAGACAAAGAAATCAATTATTTATTAAACGAAACCAACGAATTATTTCCTGAAGCTAAATTAAGCAAATCCAATATAGTAAACACTTTCATTGGAGTAAGACCTCTTCCCTACATAGATAAAAACAAAAAAGAAGGAGGAGTCACCAGAAAACACTTCATAATAGATCACAGCAAAGAAGGAATTAAAAACTATTACTCAGTTGTTGGCGGCAAGCTGACCACATTTAGAAGCCTTGCTAAAGAAGTTGTTGGTTTATTTAGCTCAAATAGATGTCTTACAGCAGAAAAACTGACTCCATCAGCAGACTTTAACGAAGATTTTAATGGCTATATCAAAAATACTATCAAGAACTACAGCGAAAAATACGACATTGAAGCTAGTATCATTCTGCATTTGATTTTGATTTATGGAACCAAAGCCTCTGAAGTCTTGGATCTCACTAGAACTAATCCTCTACTCAAGAACCGCATCAATAAAGACTTTGAAGACATAGAGGCACAAATAGTATATGCCATAAGATACGAAAACGCTTTTACCATTGATGACATAATCAAAAGACGTTTGTCAATCGGACTCTGTAGTGATAAATATGATAGAGACATTATCAAAACAATTAAATATCATCTTGATGAAGAGTTTGAATTAATAGGCCGCAATCGAGACAAAGTTTTAGAGGAGCAATTAGTCGGTGATTATAACTATTGATGAGGGTACTAGTTCAACCAGAGCACTTTTGATTGATCAAAATGGTCAAATACTAAAAACTTCACAACAAGAATTCAAACAAATATATCCTCAAAGCTCATGGGTAGAACATGATCCAATTGAAATCTATCAAAAAACTTTAGAGTGCGTGAAAGCTGTCATGAATGAATCAGTGACTGGCATTGCAATAACCAACCAAAGAGAAACAACTATCATTTGGGATAAAAACACTGGTAAGCCAATTTATAACGCAATTGTTTGGCAATGCAAACGTAGCGCAAATATTTGCAAAGCACTCAAATCTCAACAACAGTTTAGTGATTATATTTATAAGACAACTGGTTTAATTATCGATTCATATTTTTCAGCAAGTAAAATTATGTGGCTAATCGACAATATCGTTAAGCCTAAAAAACTAAATATTGAAGATCTGATTTTTGGAACTATTGATACCTGGTTAATTTGGAACTTGACTAAAGGTGCTAGTCATCTTACTGATACCAGCAATGCTTCTCGCACTATGCTTTATGATATTCATCAAAACCAATGGGATGATCTGATTCTAGAAACCCTTGCTATCCCTAAAAGCCTTTTACCAAAAGTGATTGACTCTAATGCTAATTTTGGAGAAGCAGAGATAAATGGTAAAAAAATCCCTATTCTTGCTGTACTTGGGGACCAGCAAGCAGCTTATTATGCTTACGGCGCCAAAGCTAAAGCGACTTATGGAACAGGGACTTTCTTGCTTTTGCCCAATTCTGGCATTATCAATAAAGGTTTACTAGTAAGTAATGCTCATAGCAAATCTGGTATTTCGCAGCTTTGTAATGAAGGGAGCATTTTTGTTGGAGGCTCTTTAATTCAGTGGCTAAAAGACGAGATGAAATTTATCAAATCATCTTCAGAAATTGAAGCACTTGCTAATAGCGTCAAAGATAGTGGTGGAGTGTATTTGATACCAGCACTAGCTGGTCTTGGTGCTCCTTACTGGAATGAAAATGCGAGGGGAAGTATTTTTGGAATTACAAGAGCCACATCTCAAGCTAATATTGCAAGAGCAGCACTTGAATCACTGGCGTTTAGAGTGAGAGATATTTTTGAAGCACTTGATGATGAGTCTAGAAAAACAATTAGTGAGCTGAATGTTGATGGTGGCGCCTCACGCAATGATACTCTGATGCAGTTTCAGGCTGATCTTTTGCAGATACCTATAAAAAGACATAAAGATACCGAGATGACTGCTCTTGGTGCAGCTTTGATGACAGGGCATGTAAACTTGGAGCTTAGTGTTGATAAAGTGTTTGAGCCAAAACAAAATTTGGACCATAGATATCAAGAATGGAAAAAATATCTTAGTTTACTGATTGGAAATTAATTACTTATGAATACATCCGTTTAATTATCACTGAATGGAAGATCATAAAATGCATGATTTAACAAATCTCTATCAGAAGCTGAGGCGCCTTTGGGTAAAAATTGGCTACCAATATCTTGTTCTTTAAGAGCATGACCAAGATTATTTAAAAAATTTGGGTGTACTGTAGATGGAGAGCCAACTTGTTTAAGGCTCGCGATAACCGCTCCTCGAGCAGCAAAACCACTAATGTGGGTGTTAGCATCTGGTTTAATATTTGGCAAAGGAGTTAATTTAATTAGCTTTGAACCATCGCCTGGAATTCCGTGATTTCCGCCGACTCCACCAATATTATTAAAATCCACCATAAATGAGTTACTCCCTTTATATAACTACAAAGTAAAGTTCTGGTTATATTTGATATGAATTAAAAAAGTTATTGCTTAGTTCCGTCATGCTGAGCGCAGCGAAGCATCTCGTTATTCTCAGCATGGAGATCCTTCACTACGTTCAGGATGACACAAAAACACTAAAAAAATCAAAGCCGCGCGCAGCGCAAGAACCTGGCGAAGCCAGGACAACAAAACAAAAACCCCCACAAAAGTGGGGGTTTTCAGTGAATAGCTATTAAAGTTCTTGAAAATCTAACTTACGGAAGAGTAACAATGCCTTTCACAAGAACAGGAGTTGCTTTAGC
>JAJTHA010000061.1 GCA_021299565.1 Candidatus Caenarcanales bacterium | reverse complement strand
TATTTTTGGTTTTAGGGATAAACAAATTTTCAAAATCATCTAGCGCGTTAAGCACCAAAGCAATCTTGCATATATTCTTCAAAGATATTTCCGCTGTTCTTTCAAATCTTTTGATACTAGCCAAAGTTACCCCTGATCTTTTGGCAAGTCCTTCTTGAGTCAAATTGATATTTAGACGTAGCTCTTTGGCCCTTTGGGCTAGTTTTTGAGAGATTTCTTTTGGAGTGAATAAATTAAAAGACATTATATTGGCTACAAACTCTATTATACCCATTAATATATAAAATATTAACTATTAAAAGATAGCAATTATTTTGATACAATAATATCTTGACAGATTGAAATGGCAGTTGAAACTTTTAATTTATGGAATAGAAAAGCAGAACAGGGGCCAAAGCCTCAGTTTGTAGCCGTTGAAAATTCTACGCCATCAACAGAAGATAACGTAGGTTCTACTAAACCAAAATCTAAGAAAAGAACTTCTAGTCCAACAGCAACTAATCAGCCAAGAACTATTCGCCCCGGCATTTTAGAGAGGCTCAATCTAAACTCCAAAATCACTTTAAGGCAAGCGTATCAAAAACCGTGGTTAGATGCTTTTGATACTAATCCTAATAGCATCAAGTTCAAAGACTCTAATCGACAAGAACAAGTTATTGATTTTGCAAGTAAAGCAATAGTTAGTTTTCCGGGTTCTGGCTTAACTACAACCCTTGCCGCAAAAGCGCTTCAACTGATTAGAGAAGAAGAGCCGGTTTTGATACTGTGTGAGCACGATCATAGCAAGCAGAAAATAGCACAGAGTATTTTGGATCTTGTTGAAGACCCAGAAGAAAAACAAAGCATTAAATCAAAACTTTCTTTTGATCACAGAGGAGCAAAAGCAATCACTATAGTGAATCCTACAGTATTTCAAAGAAAACAATCAAAAACAAGTGAGCAGGTGTCAAATCCTGTAGAAGCTCTGAACCCAGCTATCAAACATGTTTTAATTGACGAAGCTAATAGATACTCAGGTGATCCAGCTGAAGAGCAATCAAGAGCAAGAATATTTACAGATATTTTAAGGCAAACAAATTCTTCCAAAGATCATCCTACTCATGTTTATGGGGTTAGTTCAAATCCTTATTATGATTCTGAAGATGAAGTCCATGGAACTAGGCAAGAACAAGTAATTGAATTCTACAAAATCTTCCTTCAAGCAAATGTAAGTGAAGGCATTGCTTATCCAGCTCTTAAGAAGCAAGGTTTTGCTAGAGAAATCAAATTCAACCCTATAAGAATAGAAAGTGATTTGAAAACAAATGCTTTAAGAAATGTTTTCCAGGCGGATCATTCGAACCCTGCTTTGACTAGTATCAATAATGATTCTGCACTTGTGCAATTAGCATCAAGATCTGAGATTAAGGGCAAGACTCGCATTATGGCTCATAGTGTCCAATCGGCAGATGATCTTGCCAAGATATATTGCGTTTTGGGTAAAAAAGCAGCTGTTGTCACATCTAAGCACAAGGGTTTTTATGAATTAGTCGAATCTCCGCAAGAAGATGAAATCAATAATTTAAAACAATTTCAATATAACGATAAAACTTATTATTTGCGAAAAGTCATCAGGGATGAAGCTGCTTTATTAAATGGATTTGAACATGGTGATATAGATTTTATTATTGACTACGAAATTCTCAATGGTCATGATAGCCCTAAAGTAGATAATTTGGTGCTTTTCAACGCTAGCAAATGGGGTCCTAGAATGCTCAAAGCTCTTGGACAAAGTGCCATAGCTCCAAATCAAGCTAAAGCGCTGAATGTTTATCATTGTGAATTTCATAATAATGGTGAACTAAAGCAAGATATCAGTGCTTTGTTAAACGGAATTCTTGCAAATAGTAATCCTTGGGATATGTTTCTCACTCAAGTCAACACTAATCCAGCAGCTAGTTTGGGGACAACTCCTGCTGTTATTAATCCCGCGCCATCAACCCTTGCTATTGTTAATGCTGCCAATAACTCAACTATTCTTGCTACTGATGAACGCTGGCTTGAAAAAGGTCTAAAGCCAATTTTTGCTCTTCTCAATCCGCGTGATCTTATCCAAGGAGAGGCAGAATATCTAGAAAAAATTCGTAAGCATTTTGGCGGCAAATTAGATGAAGATGTTTTGTTCGGCAGGAAAAAAGATCCAGAATTATTTCAAAAAATCATTGAGTTTAATTTTGCTATTTTGAAAAAATATAGTAACGCTAGTGATAACTATTCTAGTCTGGAAAGATACCAAAGCCATCTGGCTTCTATCGTGCCTGATCTAATGAAGCTCGAAGTTGATAATCATGATTTTGCTGTTAAACTAATTGCCGATATATATCGCAATGCCCCGATCAAGCCAGATGCTTCTTGGTTAAAGCGTTTGGATCAATTGTTGAAGATCCATCCTAGCGCTTCGGAGATGGATAAAAAACAGCTTAGATCAGAAAAATTCGCTGAAGTTTTGTATAAGCTATATGGAAAAGAGTTTTTTGTTTTCCCGGCTAATGCCAAAAACGCTATTGAAGTTTTTACTGGGCAAACCACAAACAAATTTTTGCTTACATATTTGTTGCAATCACTTTCTTCGAGCAGCGCTGAAATAGATCAGATCAAACAAGAATTCCCTCAGTTATTTGCTAAAAACAGTTCAAGAAATTTTAAATCATTGCAAAAACAAATCCTCTCTAAATTTCCTGAAGCACCGCAGGCAGCTCAAATCAAAGAATTTTTGACTCAGACTTTATACAAAGAACTGGGTATAGATCTAGTGACCCTAATTAATGCTGCAATTATCGGAGCGAGTACTGATGACCAGCAGATCAGATCACATAGCGATCTCAAGCAAGATCTAAATGATTTTTTACAAAAATTAGAAGAAAGTCTTTTTGCTCAAGAAAAAGCATTGATAGAGGGAGATCAGTTTAATCAAGAAATCCAAAAACTTGTTAATGAGCATATAGAACCTATTACTCAAGAGATAATTTTTAGTCAATTGATGCACAAGATCTGGCCTGATGCTGCTATTAGAACCACGTCTCATCAGTCTGAACATAGAAGCTCTGATGCTAGTCCTGATACTGTGACTACAAGTGTTAAAGGTATCAAAGCAGACGATAGATTTGAAGCAATAGATCTTTTGCAAGCAGATAAAAACTGGCTAAAAGTTATAAGCGATCAAACAAACACAGTGGTTGATTTTGAGGCGCTTAGTGGCTATCAAATAGGAATTAAAGCACGCTTGATGACGGCTATTAATTCTTTTGAGAATTCGATTGATAAATCGTTAACAACTAGAGAGATGAAAGTGCTAACTGGCATAGAAATGCCACACGATGATGCTGAAAGAAATTTAGTAAGATCATTTCTGCAATTTATACAACTTGATCCAAAAGAGCTAGTCGTTCAATTCCCGCAGCGCCTTGGAGTGACAACTCCTGAAGAAGCTCAATTGCTTGTAGCAAAAGCTCTTGAGGGTATTAAATATCGTAATAAATTCACTGATGCTACTAAAAATATCACTTTGTCAGCAGATAAATTAGCTGAGTTCTTTTTTGGATTAAGTCCGGAGCTTTTGCTCGATAGAGAGAAGTTAGTAATTCGCATTAGAGAATTGAATGACAATAATGAATCTACAACCGATACTGCTGAAAAAACTAGACGTCAAAATAATTTGAGGTTTTATATAGGTTTTTGTGAGACCCAATATGGTGAACCAAAGCTTGCGGATTTAGTCACTAAATTTCCGTTGAGATTGGGGATTAGGTCTAAAGAAGAGTTGAAAGCAATTTTT
>JAJTHA010000128.1 GCA_021299565.1 Candidatus Caenarcanales bacterium | reverse complement strand
TTGTGCTATTTAATTTTAGTAAAGTTGATTTACCGCTACCGCTAGCTCCCAGCAAAACATAAGTTTGATTAGTATTAAAAGAAAAATTTAAATTTTTGAAAACCTCTATTTCATAGTCGTTCTCTTTGAATTTCTTTGATACATTTTTTAGTTCTATCACTACTCTAATTGTAATGCTTTTAGTCCACTGATACATTGGAGTTCATCGCAATCAACGCCAAATCCTCAGTCCATTCAAGAAATACATCAACATTGGAAGGAGCCATGTCCAAAACTGCTTTATGCAAGAGATTTGCCTGCCCCAAACCACTATTTAATTCAACAACAGCAAGCCCTATATCAAGTGCAGTTTCAGGACCATTATAATCACCATTAGCAAAATCTTTCAATAATTGCTCTATGGCTAAGACTGAGTCTTTATGATTTGTTTTGCTGAGTAATTTAACATTTTGTCCATAATAATTGTAATAAAAGTCCAAGCCACCTTGAAAATTATTTATACAATGAATTTTAAATTCTTTTTCTTGTCCTGATTTAGCTGGACGCTTAACAAACAAATAAGGAATATAATCAAAAAGTCCATTAAGCATATAGATATTAGAATCTGTAATTTTTAAATTATTCGCTTGGGCAAATTTTTTGGCATGTGCTGGTATTGCTTGTTTAATAATCAACTCGCCAAATTCATCCATTAGCTTTTGTAATTTTGCTGCCAAATAAATCGACATCAAGCACAAAGGCTCACCATAAAACATTTTGGCACCTTGACCAGCATTAACAGTTACATTACCTGCATTAACAGAGAATAAATACCCCTTAATTCCACTCATGCTTTGAAAACTTCTCATTGCAAAATAAAGATCAATTTGCGGTGTGATTTCTGAGATCGCTAATCCATCGTTAATAAATGCATCTTCGATTTTATGCAAGAAATCATTATTTATAAAAGCTCTTGCATTATTAGGCACAAATTCCTGCATTACTACATCATCAGATTTAATTTTTGACCATATAAAATCAATAATCTTTTGTCTATCTTTTGTGAGATTTAATCTAGTGCTAATTCCTCTACCACCAGAATCACGACTAGCTTTTAGTATCCATGAATCTATATGTTCAAGATCTGCAGCGGCAAGCTTAGCGTCAAAATCTCTAATCACTTCATCTTTACTATTGTATGATTTCTGCATGAATTCAATTTGCGCCAAATAAGGCAAATTCACCTCTGACAAGATTTTTGCGAGTTCAGTTTTTGCATACATTTGTTGCATATTCAACATTGACCATACTTCAGGAACACCTAGTTCAAGCGTCATATTGTTTAGATACTGCTGATGAGTATGCGCGGACATTGTTATTTGAGGTTTTGGCAACTGTTCATCTGCCAGCAAAACAACTGCATGAACGAAACCCTCTGAATTTAGTTGATAAGAACCTTTATGTCCTTCAACACAATTACTATCAATTTGACTAAAAGGAGCTAGGTAATTAATTTTCTGTTCTTCAATTAAAATAGGGTCGAATGAGGTATAAATCTGTTTGATTTCTCCTTCACTAGTTAGAAAAGGGGTAAATATTGAAATAGTTACAAAACTGGAATTATCAGTTTCAAGTATTCTCTCTCTCAAATATGGAGATCTAAATACACAATTCAAATCCCAAGAATGCTTACCAGGGCTCGCTAAAGCCGCTATAAAACAGAGTTTGACAGTGTCATCAAGTTTGTATCTAAACAAATTATCAACGCTAGCATCTTCTGCTTTGATGATAATTGGTAGAGGATGCCTATCATGATAGTTTCTTACAAAATTCCTTAAAGCTCTCATGCAGTCCCAGAGTCTTTCTTCTATACATATAGTTTCATGCTGATAACAAATCGGAATTATTCCGTTTTCATAATCACCAATTAAAGAATCTTTGTATTCTTGGCTAGTTCTACTAAGAACAGTTTTGTTACTAATTAAATAATAAGCAAGTTTATAAATATTTATACCTGTTTTGCAAGATAACTTGAACATCTTGACTTTTAAATTGGTATCCAAATAGTAGGTTTGATTAAAACCATAGCTTCCCCCAGCACATAAGCTATGAAAGGCATACGGCGGATAGTCTTCTTCATGGATATTCAAATATTGGTCAAAAAACACAGCTAGTTTGTTGATCATTTCGTTTTCGTCTTTGATATTTATAGTTAGATAAATTAAATAAATAAAAATAAAGCTCTCTGCAAACTCTGCTAATTTGGCTAACAAATTTTCTGAATCTGTTTTTTTAACAGCCTCAGTAGTTAGTTCTCTAAATAGACCTCCCGAAGATTTATGATCGCCCAAAAATTCGACTAGTGTTAACTGTTCAGAATTTTTAACTCTCATGAAATCAGCAACTAATTTATCCCATGATCTATTACAAATAGCGATTGCTTTGTATTGTTTTTCAAAAATAACTAATAATCTAGCGGACTTTTTATTTAGTTCGGCTAGGTTAGATTTGTCAGCTTTATAATATTCAATATATTCTGCTGCTTGAGAATCAAACATTGATTCTAATTCATCAAAAGCTAAATCTTGAGATATTCTAGATTTGTAGTTTTCGATTTCAAGCAATCTCACCGAAGTTGCCTGGGACTTTAATGCCTCTATGGCTCTGAACTCTAGACTATCACCGGCGCTAGTCACCAAAAGATCACCCTCTTTTGTCGAACCTGCTTTTTCTATGAGTCGCTCATGTTTATCTATTACAATTTCAGCTTGAGCGGAGACAAATAATCGCAATAATTCATGACCACGCTTGCCTAATTTAGCACTATCCTCACCTTTTTCAAACAAACTTACAACATATTCTATATCCGATTGTTTTTGCCCATTTAGTATCCAACGACCTCCAAGAATCAACCAATCTTTGAAATCCAATTCGTTGATAGATTTATAGGCAGCCACGCGTGAATAACACATTATGATTTCGTTATAGCGATTAAGTGATTTGAGACTAGCACTCATATCAATTGCTTCAAGAAATTTTTGCTCTACTAAATCTCTTTTGATGTCGATAAATTTTTGCAAATCTGCAAAAGATTGATTCACATCACCAATAATTTGTTTGTAGTCATTAAGAGTTGCAAGTATTTCTTTGCTGGTGTTACTTTCGTAAATCAATTTTTGCATGAAAAGCTTTGCCCAAGTGCTTTCAGCATTAGAGTCTTGCATCCATCTTGAATATACTTCAGGAGCTATCATATGAGAAACGATAGTTCCTCCAAGATTCATCCATTCGAGACTTTTGTCAAAATCAAAAAAAGGTTTTTTTGCTTGTTGCGGATTGTCTAGCAAAATTAACAATGAATTATTGTTATTGATTTTCATGAGATTTTTTAGTTCGACTAAATTCTCCATTTGATCTTTCAATAGATCATGATCGGCATTAAGTTGAATTACATCAACTCCCTGAAAAGCTTCTTTAGGATTTTTAAAAAAGCCTTTTACATAAATCTCCAACAATTTAATATCTGCTCTCAAATTTTCCAGCTCAGCTTTAGCAGTTATACATTTGCGCTTTGATAAAACCCTCCAATCATCTGGATTTGAGCCATAGCTAATCACACAAGCTTCAATAATATCTTTGGTGAGTGCTGGTTCAAAATCAAGCAAGGTCAATTTAGACAAACATTGCTCTGCTCTTGCTTTCAACTCAGCACCCATAAACACATCCTTATCTACAAGTGGGTCAAAGACTCTGATTTCTGCTGGCAAATCATAATTCTGGATCTGATAGTCAATCAACTCTGCAATATCAGGGTTGCTACTATTTTTGAGATATTGTTTTTGATGCAAAAGAAAAGCCATCAAATACTGATTAGCGTTCTCTCTTTCATCCGAAACGTTACCTTTATATGCAGCATTTAGGGCAATTTTTATATCTTTATATGATTTGCTGTGTTTGCTTTTCTGTTGCGAAATATTTACAGCTTGATTCATCAATTCAATTCTCTGGATGATACCAGTTTCATTAATTATTCTTCCAAACTCAATTAGCTTTGCTGCCAATTGATTATAAACTCTGGTGATTTTTGAATTAGTCGAATAATCTGCAACATACTTCAGTAGATGAGTCATGGTTTCTATATTTGGCAACCATTTAAATTTCTTATCAGCTAAATATTTTTGTACATTGTTGTTTAAAACCAGCTCTTCATAAAAATATGCTTGCCATTCTAGATGCGAAGCAAATTTATCTCTTGCCGCTAAAAGCTCAACAAAAAAATCCTTCAACTCATTTCTATCAGCAGGGTTTTCAACACCTAATTTTTGCAAGATATCATCAGTTGTCAAAGAAAGTCCTAATAAAATAAACAATGGCTCTTTGGTAATGCAATAGCCCGTGGATGCCATAGTACCAAATTCCATCAAATGCACTCCTGCAGCTTTTGTATTGCGAGAGTTAACTGTCATACGCGCTTGCATACCATCAATTGCAAAATCTTGGAAAACGCCCTGAAAACTTATGGCTTTTGCATACTGCAAGGCTCTACAAGTATTTTCTATGACTTTCACCGAACCTGCTTCGCTAGCGGTTTCAAACAAACTGTTTCCATGCAAACTCACTAAATCAATATACTGTTTTGCTGCATCCAATGATTCATTATCATTGGCACCAAGTATTCTTCCCATCAAGGTTGTAATTGAAGCGACTACGTGCTTGCCAAAGTCAATTCTGCTTGGAGCTACCGAAAAATTAAAAACAAAATCTGAATTATTTATGTTTTTGTTTGAGCTGACTAACAAGCGATTCATTTCTGGCTTAGAAGCGAGGAATTCTTTACGAGCTGTAGATAGAGGATATCTCAAATAATTTTTAACAAACTTCTTGACTTCTAGCTTTGAAACTTGCTCTATAAGAAAGCCCGAGATTTTCTCTGCATATTCTTTTGCGGGTAACTTTAAATTTTCTAATTCATTTTTGAAAGCAAATAAAGAATTTAAATTATTTTGTTTTTTGATTAGACAATAAGCTGCGATGTCTTTTTGCACGTCTCTTAAAGTAAGGCTAATCTCTCTTATCGCTTCAACTTTTGATAGCCCTTCGCTGAGCATAAAGTCTTGCAAATAATCATCAAGTAAATAATAAGCAAAAACATAGTCTGCAGCTTCAATAAGATCAGTCTCATAAGCACTCAGGATTTCTTTGATTTCCGCAGGAACATAATCAATATCATCCTTTTGCTGAGCAGAAGGTAAATTACTCAAGCTACAATAACGATCAACACTAGCTACTATAGATATCTCATTTTCCAGCAAAGCCAAAAACAAATCAATTAGTGGTCCGACCAACGTTGTTTCGAGTTGATAATGAAATTTTCGTGATTGTTCTTGAGCCGCTTTTATCGCTCTATACATTGCAGGAGCTAGAGTTATCGCTAAATCTTCCGCATTTTCCCATTTGATTTCTGGCTTGCCGCTATCTCGATCAGTAACTATAGAAATTGATGCATTTTCAAAAAAGGAATCTATGCCGCCAGCTATGTATTCCAGATCTGGCACTACAAAATTAAAAGCTATCGCATTAATGCGCTGCTGTTCAGATTCAAAATCTGTTTCTATATAAAGATTTTGTCCCATAAGAATTCTAGGGATAAAATGCCCCGATCTAGAGCTCGGTCTTTGCACATAAATCACCGCCTTTTGGTGATGAAAAGGCAAAGACGCAAGCGCTTGACTTAAATCATAGACCATAGTCAAAGACTGCTTCTCAATAGATTTCAACGATTCATAATTGGTCCAGATTTTATCAGATTTATTTTTCTTATTAAAGATATCTTTTTGGATGAAAGCAAATAATTCATTGAGACTAGAAGTAATGAGAAGTAGATATTTTTCAAATCTTGCTTTTGGGAAATTTTCTTTTTGAGCAAGATACAAAATCGCATCAAGATTAGAGTCTATTTTCAAAACCAAACTATCAATATCCTGGTTAGCAAATCTCGACAAAGATCTCGTGACAAAGCTGGTTTTATGTTGGAAAATTTGTTCTTCAATTTTCAGTATAAGTTCAAGAATTGATGATCTAGTCTTTTTGACTTTGATTTCAAACTCTGAATTAGTATTGAGAGTACCAGAATTAGCCAATATAGGACCTTGTTCATGTGCTACTCTAGAACCCCTTTGAGCAACGACTCTTAGTCCGATGTGATTCAAACTATAACAAAGATGTTGATAATATATTTTTGCAAAATCCTTATCAAAACTAGTTTTGAAACTCTGGAAATAATCTTCTATCGCCTGTCCTGAAAAAGCATCCTCGTGATAGTGTTCGCTAATGCTTTGAAAAGCTTGTAAATCAAAAGGCAATCTACCGGCTAAAGCTCTATTGCGAAGTAGTTGAGTAAGTAGATAACCTTTTTTTAGGGACAGTGACTGAGATCTAGCAGTTTCTAATCCTCTGAAATATTCAAGTAAATGTCCTCCAGCATCGTATTGTCTAGAGTGCTCTTTATCAAAACTCAACAAATCAATAATTGACTTAATTGCTCTAAAATCAAAATGCATAAAAAATTCATGCATAATGGTGTAGATCTCTTGCTCTGTCTCGCTTTTACGAGCAAGGGAATAATAAACTGCAAACAAATAAATCGGACAAAACTTAAATTCAATTTTGGAATCGATAATTAATTCTTCTTTTACCGGATCATAGCAAAGGATATGATGATAATTATCAACCAAGGAAATATTGATACTTTGTCCAGAAAATTTTTCAAATAGGGGTCTAAGACTTTCAGTTTCTTTATAAAGGAACGTGATCTCTTGAGCAAATTCTGTCAAAAGATGATCGTTTTTATCTTTTAATCTAAATCTATCTAGATTAAATACTAAAGAGGCTTTGATATCTTCGCTATGATTTTCAATAAAACTCGTAAGACCGTTTTTTGCCGGAGATTCTTTATTGAAAATGTATAGTTCTAGCATCTATATATTGCATTATATATTAATCCTAGAAAATATCGTCTAAGCCAAAATAGAGACGTACCCAATGTAACACTCATTAGCGGTGGAACAAATCCACATAATAAGTGTGATACATCGATTAGTTGACTTTAGCAATCTAAACTAAATGGGAATTAGATTTGCATGAGAAAAATTTCTAGCTTTAGCCTAGCTTTGTTTTTAATTGCTTGCTCGCCTACTTTGGTGTCAGCAATTAGTATAGTGCCGAACAAGACAAATTTCAGGTTCAATAATTCCGTTAAAAATATAAGCTTCAAAGTAAGCTTAAGTGATGACATCGCTTCACTTAAAGGTAGCGGAGAGATTAAAGCCAAGCTCAAACTTGACACGTCATTATTAACTAGTAATTTAACAAGCAACACTATCACAATCCCTTACACTGACGGCGTTATAGGAGAAAGTCCGGAAATCATTATCAATCTCAAAAATTCTACGATCAGCAAATCAACAGCTTCTCCCTTTAGTATTAAGTTTGCAGCTGCGCAAAAGAAAAAGCTTAAATTAGAAAATTTTTCAGATGAATTTAATTTAGATGCAAGTCTAATTAGAGTCTCGGGAAGAGTTACTATTCCTACAAATAGTGCAGAAAGTTTCAAAGCAAGAACAGCAAAGCTATTAAAAGCTCGCAAAATCAAACCTTTAAATACCGAAAATCCAGATGGCGTCTTAGTGCAATTAGTTCCGATTAATAGTGCGACAGGTGAAGCAAGTGGTGCGCCAGTTGCAGAAGCCGTAACCAATAGTCAAGGCACATATAATCTTGAAATGCCTGCCAACACTGAGTTTGGTACTGACTATGCATTAGTAGTCGAAGGTAGTGAAGGTGAGAGTATGCATGCTCCTTTATTTAGTGATTCAGTAAATATTACTCCAGCAAGTGAGACATTGTTTCAATTAACTCAAGAAGCAGTTCAAAATCCAGTGAACATTGGACTAGCTGCAAATTCGGAAATAAGTTTTGAGAATTTCACTGATAGAGAGGCTTTGGGACTAAATAATCAATTAGAAGAATTAGCACCTATCTATGAAGCAACTTTATCAGAATCAGTAGAAAGTTTGAGAGAAAATTATGCAGGATTTTTAAACAATATGTTAGGAGCTTCAGCGGATGATGATAGCACTGGAGAGTCAACTGATATTGGCGAAGCGGCAAGAAGCATTGCTGGAGACTATTTCGTAAGTTTTTTCAACACTTCAATTAGCTCTGAACAAAGACTTAGAACATCCATAGAACTTGCGGCAGCGAGAATGTCGAGACCGGATGAAGTTGGAGCATTAGCTGTAACTCCTTTTCCATCTTTTACTAGTGAAGCTTCTAGCCAGGTTCCTTTTAGATTTAGTAATCCTGGTGAAGGGCAAACACTTGAGTCACCAACACGCATCATCAAACCGAGAAACGAAACTGGCTGTTATGAAGTTGAAGCCTTTTCTGAGGCAGCGCATGTGGTTAGAGGCACACAAGATGGAAATTTTTATATGACGGTGGACGCAAATCGTATGATTAGCTTTGCAGAACCAGCATCAGAAGAGAGTTTCACTACTCCTGAAGGGCAGCAAGGTTCACAAAGATACCTACCGCAGGTTATGACAATGATACCTGTTGGCGAAGGAATGTTTTTATCAAACATGACATCAGAATCTAATACTATTCTTGAAGGCAATTTGCAATCGTCTGACTATGATACGGG
>JAJTHA010000123.1 GCA_021299565.1 Candidatus Caenarcanales bacterium | reverse complement strand
TTGAACTTGAAGAACCTGATTTAATCTTACTTGATTGGAGCATGCCTGATATTTCAGGAATTGAAGTTCTAAAGCATATTAGAGACAATAAAAATGTCATTCCGGTAATAATGGTGACTGGAAAAAGCGCTAAAGAAGATATTGTTGAAGGTCTTGAGGCTGGTGCTGATGATTATGTCACAAAGCCATTTAATTGGGAAGAGCTTGTTGCTCGTGTAAATTCTGCTCTCAGACGTGCTCAGCAACCTAATGCTAGCCACCCAAAACGTGTAAGATTTGGTGATTTGATTATAGATACCAAAACTCATAGAGCTTGGATGCAGGACAAAGAGCTTAATTTGTCCCCGCGCGAATATTCTATTTTAGAGACTTTTATACAAAATCCGAAAAGAATTTATTCTAGAGATGAATTAATCGAAAAAGTCTGGGGTTTGGATTTTGATGGAGATACCAAAACAGTTGATGTTCATATTTGTTGGTTAAGACAAAAAATTGAACAAGATCCTAATAAGCCAAAAATTATTCAAACAGTTAGAGGATTTGGTTACAGGCTCGGTTCTTAGAATCTATCCGCAAAGTCTCATCTGCTGCGTTACAATTATCTAAGTGAAGATCGTACTCACAAGAGCAAAAGAAGATTGCAAGCACTTGCGAAAACTAGTAGATGCAAGGCTGAAAATTGAATGCATAGATTTCCCGTGTATAGAAATTGCTCCACCGAAAGAAGGTTTTGCTTTACTTGATGAAGTGATTCGACAGAATCATTTGTATGATTGGGTTTTCTTTTTAAGTCCGAAAGCAGCTGATAGTTTTTTTGGAAGACTGATAGAATTAGGCGGACATTTTTTTCATTTAAGTCCCCGTCTCAAAATTGCTGCGATTGGTAGATCAACTGCTGATTATATTAGAGAAGAAATTGGTTTTCCTGTTGACTTTGTTCCAGAACAATTTAATTCAAATAATTTTGCTAAAGAATTTAGATCTCAATTTGTTGACAGTACTTCATTGACTAAATTGCAGGTAATATTACCTCGCACTGAGATTGCTGATGATCAATTAATTCAATCATTTGAAAATAGTTTGGATATATTTTCTGTGCCTGCCTATGATACGGTTTTGCCAATATGTTCAGAGCAAGCGACTTCTAATCTGCTAGAGCTTTTTGACTCGAATCAAGATCTTTTCTTGACATTCGCTAGTAGTCAAACGGTAAGAAATTTTTTTCATCTTACTAATCAATTGGATTTGAATAAATATCCTAAGACAAAATTGTTTAGTATTGGTCCAAAAACTACTCAATCTATTTTGGAGATTTATGGAGAGGGTTTGCAACTAATTGAGGCTAGAGAATCAAGCTTTGATTCAATCATAGATGCTATTGAAAATTCTATGGTATTATCACACTAGATGTCTAATAAGAAATATCACGGCAAATTTAATAATAGATCACAGAAACATAGATCAGCCAAGCCTATTAGCAAGCAATCTGGTTCTACTCAGAGCTTCACCAAATTAAAATTTGATTCTAATTTGCTTAATATTAGCTACGAAGATGCAAAAGCTCGCCTGCAAGCTCTCTTACAAGAAAAAGCAGTTTTCGAATATGACAGCGTTTTACCTTCTGGTAGAATCACTTCTCACTATTTAGATACCAAAGAAACTTTGCTTTCTTCATATGGAGCTTTTCTTGCAAGTGTTTGTATTCTACATAATTTAAAAGATGAAGTTGAATTCGTTGGTGGAGCTTTGATGCAAGCTTACCCATTATCACAAGCTATATGTCAATTGGCTTTGGTGAGAGGACAAGAGTTGGATTCATTCATGGTTAGAGAGAGCAGCGCGGCTAGAAGAAAAGGGCTTTCGAAATGGATAGAAGGACCATTAAGACCAGGTGCCAAAGTTTGTATCGTGCATGATGAAGTTATTGATGGTACAAAAGTTATCGAAGCAATTAGAATGCTTCAAGATGAAGCAGATGCTCAAATAGTTCAAGTGATTGGTGTAGTCGATAGAATGGATGGAGCTCGCTCAAGACTACAAGATTATGGTGTTGATTTCACCTCTATTGTAAATATGGATGAACTGGTTAGAGAAGACGCTTTAATTTAACAAATATATATGTTAGTAGCTGATTACCACAATCATCCTCAAGCTCATAGAACTGATCTGCCTTATTCTCTCAAGACTTTAGAGCCATGGGCGAAACGTGCTGTAGAATTGGGTCTCAAGGATCTTGCTTTTACTGATCATGATAGATACAAAGACGGCGTAAGTTTTGAAGAGATTGAAAATTTAAGAGCGCTCTATCCACAAGTAAAATTCAGAGCAGGTATAGAACTTGACAATGACCCCGAAACTTCTGCTGAAGGGCGTAAGTGGGTGGAAAAGAATTGGGATAATTTAGATTTTGTTTTGGGCTCTGTTCATTTCGTCAAAGATTTTGCTTTTGATCATCCGCATTATATAGCTGAATATGATAAATATGACATCAATGATCTATATAAAGAATATTACAAAAATATCCAGCAGATAGCCAAATCTGGTTTGGTAGATTCGATGGCGCATCTTGATTTGATCAAAATTTTTAAATTTTTTCCAACAGAAAATCTTGACGAACTTTATAGTGAAACTCTTGATGTGATTAAAGATGCTGATTTATCGATAGAAATTAGTACTGCTGGTATCAGAAAACCAATCGGCAATATTTATCCTGATAATAAAATTATCGAAATGGCTAAGTCAAAGGATATTAGTTTTACAATAGCTGGTGATGCTCATGCAGCACATGATTTGTCGCATAACTATGATAAATTAGAAAAGCTTTTAAGAGATTTGGATATTCAAGAAGTTGCAATTTATCACAAACACCAAAAAACTTTAGTTAATCCATTTGTTTAATTAACGATTCTTGTAAACCCATTGTATCTGACTTTGAGATTTCTTTAGCGAGTGCTTCATCTAAAAACTCCCGATAAACCTCTTCAGCAAGTCCACTATTAAACAGTCCACCTTCTAATTTTGGACGCATTTCTTTTAGTGATATTTGTAAATAAAGTGATTCAAAATCTTGTGCTGCTTTTTTTTTGTCTTCTAAAGTAGAATTCGGCTTCTCAATTGGCATTGAGCTTGTAAGGTTATTGAGATTGAGATTATTGATTGTCATTTTATATTTCTTGTCTAAAATATTCTTGTTTTCCAAAGCTATCTGTAAGTACTATCCAATATTTTGCGTTTTTGGTAGTTGGAGTAAATTCAAACTCATATTGTTTAATGCTGTTGGGTGCAATTACTTTTTTGTCATGATATTTATAACCAATATTTGGCTTGATAGTATAACCCAATGCATCAACGATTTTTAGATTGGTCAGTGGTAATTCTTGATCCAAATTATTGCTGATATTGACGCTGACTCTTTTTTCATTGATTCTTTTAATATGAGCTTGAACTGGTTTTTCGAGATCTTTAGCTAGGCTAAGTCCTTTGTATTTTTGTGATTGCATATCATTGATATTTAGTATCATAGGTAGTCCAGGATTGATTTCTACCTCTTGTCCTTTAGACGCAATAAATGAAATCAGAGAGATGCTCGCTCCTGTAGCAGCACCAATTGCAATATTACTAGCAGTGCTAGAACCAGATCCAATAATTCCACCAAATCTAAAACCCAAACTGGCTCCTGTAATTGCTCCTTTCATTGTTTGAAGAGCTCCTTCACCTGTTTTAGCGAGAATTCTATTTTGTTTAGTGAGTGTTCCGTCAGCGTCTATTTTGAGCACACTTATATTATCCGGAAAAATTATTTTTTCAAAATTGATATTTACTTGACCACCTCTATGAAATGATTGTGCTTCTTTGATATCAATTACG
>JAJTHA010000181.1 GCA_021299565.1 Candidatus Caenarcanales bacterium | reverse complement strand
TTTTGCCAAAGTCTTGTGCTTTTTGCTTTAAAGCTTTTCTTTTTTGTTCAATGTTTTTTTCAAACTCCTCGTCTTTAAGATCATCGTAAGTAATTTTTTCGATAGCTTTTTTGGAATCAGCCAGAGGGTCAACTTCGACTTCAACAACGGCACCACTCGGATCATTTGGATCACCAAGGGTTACAGTTTTTTTGGGTTTATAATAACGAATCCCACCAACAACTGGCCGTGAGCCTGAGTTGTAAATTATTCCAGTTGGGTTTGGGTTTTGGTTGAGGGCTATATAATCCATTGAAAAATTTATTAGTCTTTTAGTTTATTTCAATAAGCTTATTCACACAAATTAAAGCTAAGACAACATTAACAAGATAATTGCGGGCGATTGATTCAAGATTTCAATTTTGTGGACTAATTATAATATGTATAAATTAATTTTCACTTTCCTAATATTTTTTTCTATCAATAACTTTACATGCGCAAAAACTTTTACAAATGATCACCAAGTCAAAGTGATCAACTTGGATGATAAAAAAATTGAATTGTTAGTAACTAAAACTGAAGATGATATTGAAGGTTTTCCAGAAGCAACAAAACTTTATGGAACTATTAATAAGCATACGGATAGAAAGCATTTTATGAGAGATGAATATTTGCTAGTGGATTTATATCAAGCCAAATTAAGTGATGGTAGCAGTGAAGCACTCAACCAACAAATCAAAATTCAACCTAGAAAATGGCTGTCCAACAAAAATTACGGCACGGTGGCAATAGCAACTACTGGAACTGTTTTGGGGCTAACTCTAGATGTGTTAACTATTGGTTTTCCGGTGGCAAGAGGCGGCAAAGCTTTATGGGAATCTGGTTTTTCTGTTTACAACACACCTAAAGACAAGAGTAAGCTTAAAGCTGGCACTCTTGGTTTTATCAAAGGCGCTTTATTTCCTTTGCCTGAGCTAGTTTTAAAAGGTGAAGCTTTGAATTTACATCAAGGCTCTAGTTTGAAAATTCATGATTCTGAAACTAACAAAAATACTGCTGTTTTAATTAAGAGATTGAATTAATTTGCTAAAATAATCTGCATGGGTTCAATAAGTCCAGTTGCTGGTGGTGGTTTTGCAAGATTTGGTAATCTTGATAGACAAGGCCTTATGGAAATGCTGACAGCATTTATGCGCATGGGCGTTGCTGGTGATAAACCAGGCGAATAATTTTTTTAAAGCATCTCTTTCATAAGTGCTTTTGCAATTACTATTCTTTGAATCTCAGAGGTACCCTCATAGATTTCAGTAATTTTAGCGTCACGCATATAACGTTCTACATTGTATTCCGTAGTATAGCCATAGCCACCATGCACCTGAATGGCTTGCACAGTGTGTTTCATAGCCATTTCAGAAGCGAATAATTTTGCCTGAGCAGCAAGACGCGAAAACGGCTCACCTCTATCATGCGCAGTTGCCGCAGCGTAAGCAAGCAGACGAGCAGCGTCTATATCCACGCTCATATCAGCAAGCTTGAATTGAATCGCTTGAAACTCATTAATTTTTTGACCAAAAGCTTCACGCACATTAGCATACGCCATAGACTCTTCCAAAGCAGCTCTAGCAATTCCAATCGCTTGAGAAGCCATGCCTATGCGCCCTCCATCAAGTGTCTTCATAGCAATTTTAAAGCCATCACCAAGTTTAGAAAGTATCTGTGATTTATGAACTCTGCAATTATCAAAATGCAATTGCGTTGTTGAACTTGCTCTAATGCCAAGTTTATCTTCTGGTTTACCAAAACTAAAACCTTCCGCACCTTTATCAACGATAAAAGCTGTGACACCTTTATGTTTCATTTCTCTATTTGTTTGAGCTAGAATCAAATAAACATCAGCTTCAGCGCCGTTGGTAATCCAGGCTTTGGATCCATTCAAAATATAATAATCACCGTCTTCTTTGGCTTCAGTACGCATCGCCGCAGCATCAGAACCATTGCCTGGTTCAGAAAGAGCAAAGGCTCCTAGTTTTTTACCGCTTGCTAGATCAGGAAGATATTTTTGTTTAAGCTCTTCTGAACCCCAGTCTTGGATTGGCATTGTACAAAGTGATAAATGCGCTGACATTATAGTTCCAGTTGACGCACAAACCCTTGATAGTTCTTCCATAGCAATCGAATAGCAAACATAATCCATACCACCGCCGCCGTATTTAGGATCGATAGTGATTCCCATTAGTCCTGCTTCTGCCATAATCTGAACATTTTCTTTTGGAAAGCGATGTGATTTATCTATTTCTTTGGCCCTTTCAGTAAATTCTTTTGATGCAATATCTCGCACCATTTTCTGGAGCATTTTTTGATCTTCTGTGTAAGTAAAATCCATAAGGACTTTATACCCTGAAAAAATAATTTAGTCAGCAAAGCCTTTGACAGCAGGCTTGGTACCTTTTTTGATTTGAGGTGCCGATGCCTTCGCGGCTGCCATTGAAGGTAACATTCCACTTTGCTTTATTGCCTTACGTTGTTGCTTGTTCAAACCACCCATCATAGAACCCAGCATATCCATAGGATCGAAAGCTGGATCAATTCCTGCTGGAGCCTTAGGATCTTGGTTTTGTAACATGCCTAACATTGGTCCAAATTGTTTGAACATTTTGGACATTTTCTGAAACTCAGTAGTCAACTGGGATACATCCGATTCTTTCAAACCACTACCTTTAATAATTCTTTGACGTCTTGATTTTGCGCTAGACTCCGTAGATAACAATTCCGGTCTACGTTTTTCTTCAAGGGTCATACTATTAATGGCGATTTTGTATTTGGCAAATTTACCTTGACTTTCTGTTAATAGTGCTTCTTGATCAGCAAAATTAAGCCCAAAACCAGATAGCATTTGACCCATGCCCATCATCTTGAAAATAGAAGAAAAATTACCAAGTTTGGAAATCATGTTTTGAAAAGTCATGAAAGTCTCATAATTGAAATTGCCTTTCATCAATTCAGCTTCAAGTTTTTTGGATTCAATTTCGTCTATCTTGGCTTCAGCTTTTTCAACAAGACTAATTACATCGCCCATGCCAAGAATGCGACTTGCCATTCTGTCTGGATAAAACTCTTCAAGATCCTCTAGTTTTTCACCTATTGAAGCGAGTTTGATCGGCACTTGAGTAGCTTCGACAACAGATAAAGCTGAACCGCCTCTACTATCAGAATCTAATTTGGTCAGCAAAATTCCTGTGATGCCGATTTGAGTTTTGAAAGTCTCTGCTATATTGGCAGCCTCTTGTCCAATAAGAGAATCAATCACCAAAAGCTTTTCATCAGGATTAATTTGTTTGTCCATCAGTAAAAGCTCAGCCATTAGATCTGTGTCTATCTGCAAGCGACCGGCTGTATCATAGATAATCAGATTATTAGAGTTTTTTTGTGCTTGCTCTCTAGCTAACTTGATCAATTCAAGTGGGCTTGAAACCAAATATTTATCAGTATTAGGATCTACAATATCAACAAAATCTACTGCTGCTTGCTTAGCTAATATTTGCAATTGTTTAACAGCCGCTGGTCTTTGTAAATCACATGGAACCAAAAGTGGTTTTTGGTTTTTGTATTTAAAAGCTAATTTAGCTGCAGTGGTAGTTTTACCAGCACCTTGTAAACCTAATAACAAAAACTCTGTTGGGCTTTTTTCAAATTTAATTTGACGATTTTCAATGGCACCGCCCAAAATTTCAACTAATGAATCGTAAACTATTTTGGTAAACTGCTGTCCAGCATTAACTCCAGTGACCACTTCTTGACCTAGTGATTTTTCTTGAACCCTTGCTATAAATAACTTGACTGCTTTTAAGCTGACATCTGCTTCTAAAAGTTGTCGTCTGATTTCGTCAAGAGCATCTTGTATATTTTCGCTGGTGATTGATTTCTGACCACGCAGTTTTTGAATACTTTCTTGTAATTTGAAGCTTAGAGAGTCGAACATAATGAATTTCTAATGATACCATTATGCATATGCGAATCCTTACCCTTATAGCGTTACAACTTATTTTTATAATTCAATGTCAAGCCGCTAATAGAGTTAATAGTAGCTGGATGGCTAATCATCCTCAACAAGCTGCCCTAGATTTATATGCTTTCACCAGCTATGAAACAGGCAGAGAAGACTTCGTTACGATTATCGCTAATTTTGCTCCACATCAAAATGATGAGCTTGGACAAAATATTTTTGATAGTTCAAGTTTGTATGAAATTAATATTGATAGCGATGGTGATGCCGTTGAAGATCAGACTTATAGATTTAGATTTGGCAATTCAACTATTGATGAAAATAAACCTTTTGCTGGAACTATTACCAGCACTTATACGCTAGAGTTTATCCGCAATAAAGCTGCCTATGATTATGGCAAAGCCTTTAACAAAAACAATAAAGGAATTTTTCTTAAGCCTGGTAGTCTCAAACAAGCTAATCTAAACGAAATCTATGACCTTGATTTGGATTTCAAAAAATGCCAGACGCTTGCTAAAGTTTTTGTTGGTGAAAAAAATGATAGCTTCAAAGCCAATCTATCAGATATTTATGATTATTCAGCGAATCTTTTAGTTTCCGAAAACTCTTCTACAAACGAATTTGAAAGTAGCAAAGTTCTTACAATTGCTTTGGAGATTCCAAAAGAATGTCTCGATCTTGATGAGGACACAAACACAATTGGCGTTTTTGCTACTGTCAATAATTCGGCGAGACAATTAGTGAAAAGCAAACCTGAATATGGCAAAAATATTTTGTTTAGTAAGACAGCTTTTATACAAAGTTCAAGAATCGCTAATCCTATGGTAAATCTTTTGTTTGTAGACTTTATCGACAAAGATCTGTTTAATGCTTCGCGCCCAAGTGCTGATGCTAAGCGCTTCGCTACTTATATAACTAATCCTGCGATAGTAACTTTGCTTGCAGCAAACTCATCATTAACTGCTCCTACTTTAAACCCTAGAACCGATTTGGAAGAAGTTTATTTGACAGGAATAGAATCACTTAATCAATTAAGCAAAATCAAAAAAGCAGATTTATTGAGACTAAACACCTCGACTCCTGTATCTACTACTCAAAATAGATTGGGGCTTATTGGAGGCGATAACGCTGGATATCCTAATGGTAGAAGACCAGGAGATGATGTTGTTGATATAACTTATAGATTATTGTTTGGGGCAAGAATCCCGGGTTCTGTACTTGAGGATGCTAGCTTGAATGATGGGGTCTTGATTGACTCGACTCAATTTTCTAGTGTTTTTCCTTACTTATAATTTCGCCTGAGGCGGTTTTGACAGTCTTTCGTCATCCTGAGACCTGCTCAGCAGGTCGTAAGGATCCAAGCCAATAAAAGAATCTTAGGGTTTTCGGTAAATCCCAAGCCACTATCAAATCCTGCGTGCTTATTACTTTATATAAGAGGTTAAGAAATAACATTTTAAATCACAGCATTCCCGCTGCGACGGGTTCAGCGAAAGCGAAACAAAAATGTTACAATAAGGTTAAGAGGAAATTTAGAGATGGTTACTTTAGACGGGTTAAGAGATCAAGCAAAAAGAGTTGTAGCTCC
>JAJTHA010000016.1 GCA_021299565.1 Candidatus Caenarcanales bacterium | reverse complement strand
CTATGTAGCTAGAAGCAAACATATTCCAGGGATAGATAGCAAAAGCATGGTTAAAGAAATAAACAAAGAAAATGTTTTGTATCTTGAACCGATAGAGACAAATTTAACTTCACAGGGAAATTTAAGTGATATGAAAGCTGCTCTCAAACCTAATATTGATAAGCATTTGGAGGGTTGTGATTATTTATTTATTGTAGGAGCTGGTAATATTTCTAAAACTGCTGATGGGTTTAAAAGATAGTTTTAGTCCTCAGTATCAATTTTAGGCATAAATTGAAGACTATCACTAGCAAAATGATTTAATTTCGCCCAGCCCAAATTAATTGCTTCATCTGTCGTAGGACTTGCTTGATCCATTACAGGTTGAATTCTTTTCTGATCTATTGCCGATGCGATTTTTTCAGAACTGGTAGCACTATGCGCGAGTTTCATTTTGGTCGCAGAATTATTTCCTCCAAGATCTACACCTAGAGTCTTAAGCCATTTTAAAATTCCCTCTAATTTACCATGAGTTGTATCATGCATATCTAAATTCAAATCTGTATTAGTAATAAAATCATTAATTCGATTATTTGCTTTAGAAAGCTCCGACTCCTTGCCAATCAATTTCTCTCTCAAACGCACCAAGTGATTTTTATTAATGAAATGCTGAACTAATTTTGGCAAAGGTGTTTGAATACAAGTTCTTGATTGTAATTTTTGCCCATGATCATCAATAACATCACCTGTAAACTGTTCTCCGTAAGCTCTATGAAACTCGGACAGACGATCTCTGGTCTCCTCTTCAGTTAAAGGTTGAACTCCATTCCACTTAGTAAATTTTGCATCAAGAAAATCTTTAATTTGCTGAAGGCCAGCTTGAGCTTTATCAAAAGCGCTTTGATCAACTATTCTTCCATCAAAACCTGCCGTTAACGTCTTTGTTACCATCAATCCAATTGTAGCAAAATATAAAGAAATAATTTAGCTATAACAAATTAGCGAGCAGGCTTATTGGGTGAACTACTTCATAAGCAGATCCAAGATGTGCTTGCAATTGATTAATACAACCCGGATTAGCCGATGCAACTATGCAAGATTCAAAAACGCTTAATTCCATAGCTTTTTTCTCACCAATTTTAAATGCCATATCCGGTTCAAGAATATTATAAATCCCAGCAGAGCCGCAGCAAGTATCCGCGTTAAGACTACTAGTATCAACTTTAAAAAATCTTTCGAGTAATTGTAAATATTTAGAACTTAATCCCTGTTTATGATTCAAATGACATGCTGGATGATAAACGATTTGCAGATCTTGTTTTGGTAAATGATGCCAAATATCATAAATAGGATCACTAATAAGTTCTATGATATCGAGGACCTCAATGTCATTTTGTTCTTTCAAAAAAGCTCCACAGCCAGCAGAATTCACTACTAGAGGGATTTTCAACGCTTTAGCCTTAGCAACAAAATCGTGTCTTTGTTTTAAGCCCAAATCAAATTCCCCAGAATGACAAGCTAGTGCTCCACAACAATCTAGATTTGGAATCAAAACATCATAACCACAGGCATTAAGCAGTTTGATACTATCGTGATGCACTTGATTATAAAAAGTATCCATCACGCAACCAAGCATAAGAGCAACTGTCTTACTTTTATTAACAGAGGCTGTACTACGAAAACGCCTACCAATATCAATTGACTTATAAGGCGCTTTTAGATTGGGCTTAAGCTTATTCAATAATTTGATTTTTGGAAAAACTAATCCAGCTATATTACTAAGCCAATCAAAATTTGCCAGTAAATTTTTTAACTTAGTCAGCTTTGATCTATCCGTTAGAAAATTTGCAAAAATATATTTTCTAACAAAAGCCCATAAGCCTTTGTTCTTACGACTTAGTTTTAAATCATAACGAGCATAATCAATAATGTTTTGATACTGAACTGCAGATGGACAAACAGTTTCACAGGCAGAACAACTTAGACAAGTATCCAAATAATCAAAAATTTGTTTTTGATTTATCAAAGTATCTTGATTAGCAATTGTATAAATTCTTCCACGAGGTGAATAACCTTCATTACCTGTCACTTGATAAGTAGGGCAAGCTGGTAAACACATACCACAATGAATACAAGATTTGAGAATTTCATCTATATGTTCTTTAAGATTTTCCTTCATATCATCTCCGGATTAAGCTTGTTGCGCGGGTCATAGATATCTTTCAATTCTTCAATAATCTTTCGTTCAAAGATGTTTTGGATTTCTCTTTTTTCAAATACTCTAGATTGATAAGTAACTGGATAGAACATGATGTAAGACGGCAGGGATACTTTAGGTAAACTAGCATTAATGCAATAAAAATCTATTCTTGATTGAAAAGGCAAAAGCTTAATTTTAGTATTTGGATGGGACTGAATCAGTTCAGTAAAAATTTGTGCTAAATCTGACAATTTTGCGTGGATCTCTGCTTTTGGATTTGAATTGGGGTAAGATTTTGCATACTTAATTTCACTAACAGTAATCTGTTCCAATTGTTCTAGGCTTAAGCCTAATAAAGCTTTGAAATTTTTGAGTTGATGCAAAATTTTACTTACTCTTGTTTGCGCAAGATGCGCTTTACCCGCAAAAGCAATCTCCAAAAGCAATTGAGAAGCATGATATTCAAAGCTTAATTCAAAAAAATCATCAAAAAAATTCGATTCCAGATGATAATAAAAATCCAAGGATTTATTATTTAGGATTTTTTTGATATCCAAATTCGAAAGATCTAAACGCAGTTTGTATTGTTTATCAGGAAGCGCTTCTAGTCTTAGAGTAAGACTATGAATAATGGCTAAAGTATTAAAACTACCTATGTATAATTTATTGAGATCATAGCCTGAAACGTTTTTAATCACTTTGGATCCGCTTCTGGTTAGTTGACCATTGATATCTACCACCTCCAAGCCAAGAACTTGTCTCTGTAAATTATGCTGCCAATCCTCAGCAATTATTCTAGACAAAGTATAATGCTTGGGCGCATACAAACGAGTGGTAAAACCTTGCTCTAAAAGATCTTGATCCAGATCTTCTAAAGTCATTGTTGCTGGTATAGTCGCAACAAAATCTTCGTGTTCTATTTTGTATACTCTCTCTTTTGTAAAAGCACTAGTATCAATTGTTACCAAATCCAAATCCTGATCTTTGGAATAATCTTTTTCAGTGAAATATCTACCTAATTTATCTTGAAAAATCAGCATTATAATTTAAGAGCAAAATTATGAGCCTCCAACTCAAAACTATCATCTAATGCATTTAAAGAATAGTTCTTCCCTGAATATTTAATTGCCCTATACAAAATCTCATCAGCCAGATGTGGATTTTTGGGAAGTAAACTGCCATGAACATAAGTCCCAATAAGGTTTTTGTAATAAGCACCTTCAAAGACATCCTCAGCATTATTACCAAAGCCTTTGATAATCTGGGCAAGGGGTTTGGTATTTTGATCAACTATAAAAGTTCTACCTGAGTGATTCTCGAAACCAACCAAGGTTTTTAGCTCTGTATTAAATTGCATTTCTAACAATAATTTGGCACTAACATTGCCAATTAACCTATCTTGTTTACTGTTTTTTTGCTGGCTGGGTGCTTTTGTTATTATCCCCAAAATATCTAAACCTGCAATTTCATGACCTTCAGAAGTTTGATAATATTTACCCAAAAGCTGATAACCACCGCATACTGCAAGCACTGGCAAATTATTCTCAACTAAATCAAATAATTCATTACGTCTTGAAGCTATGTCAGCTGCTATTTCTTCTTGCTGCCTATCCTGACCACCACCAATAAAAATCAAATCGTAGTCTTTATATTTTTTTACCTGCTCCCCTAATGAAATTTCATCGATACAAAAATCTATTGAGCGCCATTTTAGGCGATTAGCAAATGTAATGATATTGCCTATATCTCCATAGAGATTGAGGTGATGTGGATAAAGATGAGCTATTTTAATCAATCATTATCATTGTAAAACAAAGTCTTCTTCAAAGAACCCTCTTTAACAATTAGCTCAGTTGGATAAAGACTATTAAGGTCGCCTCCATTCTCTTGATAAGATTTGAGAGCTGTTACCAAAGTGGTTCTAACCTCTGGGGTATTTTCGATTACAGAAATGACGTTTTTGTAGTATTCTTCTAGTTCACTAAAACTTAAATTTGCACTATCTACTTCTTCAGTACTAAATTCAAGACCACTATCAAGTTCTGAAGCGGAATCAGAGAACTTTCTCTTTTTAATTTTTTTGTTCTTGATCAACTCAGATACAAAGCTATAAGCTAGCATCTTGCTGACCTGATTAATTTCCATTGTCCCTCTCCGTGATAATCCCCTCAGACTATTACTATATTTCCATATATCGGCCTTTTGAACTAGATCCTTAATAGGAAAACCTTAAAATACTGCAAAAAAAATCCCAGCCTGGTAGCTGGGATTTCAAAATAACTAAAGTTCTTTATTTAATTTGCAGGAATAGTCTCTACTGGAGCTGCAATTGGTGTCTGCTCAGTAGTTGGCTCAGGACTTGTAGGCACTTCAGGCTCTTCTGAATTATTAGTCATAGGACCGCCTTGACCTTCTGCTGGTGCAGCTTTTGGTTCAGCTGGACTAGCCTCTGGAGCAGCTTGTGGCTTAATATCTTTTGCTTTTGTTACGCTTACAAGCTTAATATCAAAAGTCAAATCTTTACCAGCAAGAACGTGATTAGTATCAATAAAAGCATCTTCTTCTTTAAGCTCTACAAAAGTTACAGGAAAATTACCGTTTGGTGTTTGAACCGTAAGAACGTCTCCTGGTTTTGCTTTTTCAGGCAATTTAGCTTTCGGCACTTTAACGATCTTATTTGCATCATAAGTACCATAAGCTTCAGCAGCAGGAATGCTAACTGTTTTGCTTTGATTTTCTTTCATACCAAGAAGCGCTTCTTCAAATTTTGGCAATAGAGATTTTTGGCCAACAACAAACTCTAAAGGAGTTTGGCCAACATTACTATCAAAAACTCTTCCGTCTGTTGTTAATTTGCCGGTATACTCAACACCAACTAAATCTCCAGATTCAACTTTTCCTTTTGCTGAAACCAGATTCACTGAAAAAATGGATAATAAAAATACTAGGACTAAATTTTTCTTTTTCATACTAATAATTGTACCAAGATTTATAGAGAATATAACACTAAATTATCTTGCTTAATACCTACAGCAGATAACGTAGCACCCTCTAAAGCCTTATCTACAGCGAATTCCGCCATCGTGTGCGCTAAAATTCGATCTCTTGCTGTAGGACTTCCTCCTCTTTGTATATGACCCAAAACACAAACTCTAAAATTTGGATTGCACTCTTTTTCACCAACAGGGCAATATTTCTCTTTTAATATTTCTGCTAGTTTATAAGCCCCGCCTATCTCATCACCCTCAGCAATCACAATAATGTCGTGACCATGATCTCTTAGTGATTTCAAAACTTCATCAACATTAGTTGGAGTTTCAGGAATCAAAACATTATTAGCTCCAGAAGCTATACCAACTGCATTGGCTAAATCACCGCAGTGCCTACCCATAACCTCGACAATAAAATGCATATTATGAGAATCTCCAGTATCTCTTAGCTTATCAATGGCTTCCATTGCTGTATTTATTGCCGTATCAAAACCAATAGTATAGTCCGTACCTTTTACATCATTGTCAATCGTGCCTGGTGTCCCAATAACCTGACCTTTCCATTCGCCTGTTTCTTTATTCGCAAAAGCCTTGAGACCAGCATAACTACCATCTCCGCCACAGCAAATCAAAGCATCTATACCCAAAGCATCTAAATTAGCAGCTGCTTTTTTTCGTCCCTCAACGGTCATAAACTCCTTTGATCGAGAAGTTTTGAGTATGGTGCCTCCGTGCTGAATAATATTACAAACAGAGTCGTAACTCATTTTGACAAGAAGGTTTTCGATTAAACCTTGATAGCCTTCATAAATTCCATAAACCTCAAGACCTTTTTTAATACCAGCTCTAACTGTTCCTCTGATAAAAGCATTCATACCAGGAGAGTCTCCACCACTGGTCATTACTGCTATTTTTTTGATTGCCATATACTAATATTAACTTATGCTGCTTGTTTGTAGTGCTTTCGATAAAGAATTAATTGGTCTCAACCTTAGTATTGATCATGATAGAGCCTTATTAGGTATCGGTTTTCTAGAAGCCGCGATCAATTTAGAAACAATAGTCAATAAAAAAAAATATCAGAAAATAATTTTTATCGGCACTGCCGGTAGCTACTCAAAAAATTATTCTATTGGAGATAGCGTGAGCGTGTCAGAGACAAGGTTATTACTCAGAAAAGATGCGCATATTCCCAAACCATATCCTATTTATAAGCTTGAATTAATTGATAATTTAAAATCTGCAATTTGTTTTTCAAGCTTGGATATTAGCCTAAACCAAAGTCTTTGCCACGCAAATGATTTTGTGGAAAACATGGAGTTGTATGGTGTAGCAAAAATTGCAGATAAATATCAAATCAGTTGTTCTGCTATTTTAGGAATCACAAACTATGCAAACGCTAATGCTCATCAAGACTGGCTTTCAAATAATGAAAAGGTCTCAATACAAACTTGTCATATAGCTAACAACTTTATTAAATAAGGGTCCTGAGACCGTATCGCCCCAACCACCTGCTGCTTTAGGATCATCAATCACAACCAATGCTATATATTTAGGACTTTGTGCGGGAAAAAATCCAACAAAGGAAGCTATTGTATTAGCGTGCGAGTAGCCACCTTGAGTTGTAGTTTTCTGTGAGGTACCTGTTTTACCTGCAATTTGAACATTAGGAATATTTCCAGAAATAGTTTTCTTAACAGTGACATTGTGCGCAATAGCCGCTGTTAATAGCTTAACTACATGATTAGCTATTTCAGGTTTGACAATAGGAGGATTTTTTTCATCATCTTTTTTCTCTTCTTGTTTAACAAATTTTTGTTTATCAACTTTAAAAACAGTAGGTTTAACTTTATACCCGTGATTAGCAATAGTATTAACTGCAACTATCAACTGCAAAGGCGTAATAGAAATCGCTCCCTGACCGATTCCTGTAGTAGCAGTATCAGCTGGATCCCATTGATTATATTTGCGAAGTATACCTTCGGTTTCACCATCAAGTTCTACTCCTGTTTTTTGTCCAATACCAAATTTCCTTAGATAATGATAAAAATCTTTTGCGCCTAATTTAAGTGCCACATGAGACGCAAATGAATTGCTTGATTTAGCGAATAAATCTTCTAGATTAAGTTTTTCTACACTTGGCTTATTAGGATTGTAGTGATGGTTTTTGATTTTCCATTTGCCTACTTGTAAAAAACCAGGATCATCAAAAGTATAATCTTTATCGATAACACCAGCATCAAGAGCTGAAGAGACTGTAATAATTTTAAATACAGAACCAGGTTGATAAACATCAACCAGAGACCAGTTTTTTGTTCTAATAGGATCATAGTCAAAATATTTATTTGGATTAAAATCTGGATTAACAGCCCAAGCCAATATTTCACCGGTATGCACTTGCATAACCAAAACCATACCTCTCAGAGCTTTAGTTTCTTTTATTCGTTGTGCCAACGCCTGCTCGGCAAAAGCTTGTAAACGAGAATCTATACTGAGAACCAATTTTTCACTTGAGTTACTGGTAAGTAGGTCATTATATTTGGATTCTATTCCTTGTCTTGCTTCCCCATAGATATCAACGTAACCAATTATGTGAGAAGCCAAATTATCCTGGGGATAGAACCTCAAACGTATTTTATGCAGATATAACAAACGAGAATTAAGCTTACGTATTTTGTTGGCTTGATCTCGACTTATATTGTGAGCCAGAGTCTGACTAGATTTGGAGTATAGTAAATGCTTTTTATTAAATGGAAAAATTGCGTTTAAATTAGCTGCTAATTTTTCTCTATCTTCTTTGACATCAAGTGGATTAAACTCAAGGGTATATTTGTTAACATCCAAAGCCAAAATTTTATCGTTTCTATCAACGATTTCTGCTCTTGGTAAATTTATAGTTGCCTTGTTTTTATTTTTGTAAGCATATTTATGAGCTTCGAGAATCTGCAATTGAAATAATCTTCCAATAATTGCAATAAAAACAAGACTGAAAAAAACTGCTATTAAAAAAAATCTGAATTTTGACATAGGTCTTATCAAATAGTACTATAAGAACCCAGCCATTTATAATAGGTGAATTGTTGCTTTGCCTGCCTCATCAAATCATCGTATTTTTTATCCTCTATATGCAAATCAAAGTCAATCAAAAACATATATTCTCCGATTTGTTTTTTTGCTGGTCTTGATTCAATACGACTTAAATTAACATGATTTACCGCAAAAAGCCTTAATACTGTTTGTAAGCTTCCTGGTTCATCTTTTGTTTGAAAAACTATTGTTGTTTTGTTTTTTGCTGCTGGATTAAACTTTGACTGACTTTTAGAAACTATCCAAAAACGTGTCTCATTAATTTTGGAATCACTTACACTATCATCTAAAATCTCTAAATCATAAATCTCTGCACAAAGTTTTGGGGCAATAACAACATGATTAGAAACATCTTTGCCTTCTTTTTGCAAATTAGCAAGCTCTTTAGCTGCTGCACTATTGCTTGTTGCTGGCAAAATTTCGGCGTTTGGCATTTTTGATCTAATATAATCCAGGCATTGACCTAAAGTCATATTATGAAGAGAAATATATTTGACTTGATCTAATTGATTTTTTTTAATGGTATTTTTTGCTGCAAGTAGATGATGTTGAATTGGCAGCACATACTCACTTGTTACAAATAAATTTTCTGATTTTTGCAAGGCTTCTATGGTTTCAGCAACTCCGCCAGCAATTGAGTTTTCAACGGGAATAATTGCTTGGTCAACCAAAGCTAGCGCAAGATCAGAAATAATAGAGCTTATATTGGACATTGGCACCAAAGTTTCTTTCATACCAAAAACATTAATAGCGGCAGCATGAGTATAAGAACCTTCAGGACCTAAATATGCGATTTTCATCAGTGTTAATATAACATATAATGCTTGAACAAGAACTAGCAAAATACGATGAAAAGTTTTTTGCTGAATTAGCACCAATTCTAGAAATCATTAAACAAAAATCCAAAGCTTTAGCTTCTAATTTGCTAGATTGTATTATTCAACTTCAAAAATCCGATAGATATCTAAAAGCCTCTCAGGGATTTAATGTTGCAATCAAAGAAAGTGATTTGAAAGATCAAGAGTTTGAAATCTTTCGTAAATATGTAAGATTACTCAGATCATGTACAATAATTTGCGATCAAGAAACCAGCGGCAAATTCAAAACTTTGTTTTGGGATTTTTTTGCTGGTGCAAGACTCGTGATAGCTCAAAAACATGCAAATTCAAAAAACTAAATCCAAAACTGCTTACTTAAAAGAACTTCTAGCTCATGATAATCAATTAGTTGCAAAATACAAACTCGCCGAAGGGCTTTTATTAATTGGAGTTGATGAGGTTGGTCGTGGTTGCCTGGCTGGACCTGTTTGCACAGCAGCTTATGCTTGTTCTTTGTTTCATCATCAAAACCAGATTTTATTACAAGAAATCAAAAGAAGTAAAAATGTTTTTGAATTAGAAGATTTAGATCTTGATCAAGACAATTACGAAGAACTAAAACATTTAAGTGATTTAGAATTTTTACAAGATAGCAAACAAGTTGCCAAAAACAAAAGAAAATCTCTTTGTAAAGCATTATTAGATATCCCCATCGAAAATGGCTATTTACTTCACTCCATAAACTTTCAGGACGCATCAGTAATTGATGAAATCGGTATAGTCAGAGCGATATGGAAATCTATGTCACAAAATATCATTGAGATTTACGATCAATATTTTATGCAATTTGGAACAAAACCTCAAAAAACAATAGTTCTAGTTGATGGTCCTAAAACTATTCCTGATGAATTTTTAAATAATGATTTTGAACAAATTAGCATTGTTAAAGGTGATAATAAAAGCGCTTCTATTGCGGCAGCTAGTAATCTTGCTAAGGAAGCTAGAGATGCTCTGATGCAAAAGCTATCTAAACAATACAAAAATTATGGTTTTGAAAAACATGTTGGCTATGGTACTGCTAAACATATCGAGGCTATAAAAAAATTTGGCAAAAGCAAAATTCATAGACAAAGTTTTTCTTTGGGGACTGCGCCTAGTGTATCCACAAATCCAAAATAAATTGTAGTAGTTTAGATTTAAACTATTCACCATTACTCCCTAATATTTTCTTTGTAGCTCTATCAAAGTCTGATTCAATAATTTGGTTTTTATTGTACTCAGAATATTCAGCTAACGCCTTATCATCAGCTTGTTTTTTACTAATGGTTCCATTGCCATCAAGAATTGTATATTTGTTAAAATTCAAAAACTCATCTACACTACTGGCAAATTCAATCATAGTAAAAGCTTGTTCATTGTCAATAAGATTCTCAATGTAATCAAAGAAAGATGAAATTGTTCGCTCTAATTTTTTTATTTCTTTTTCTGATAAATAATTTTTGGCAATAGTAACATCGGATATCAGAATCCTTCCTTCAGGAGCATTTTTCCAAGTAGATAACCCCATATAAGGTTTTTCTTTATCAGCTTTATCATAAATAATTTCAGCGGCTGTATGTCCTGTAATTGCATAATGAAATCTATTTTGTACTGTTGCAAAAAATTCTTTGGTAGTTTCTGATCTTGGATCATAATCAATACTACATTCTGCGAAAATATCAGTAATCTGTTGATAGATTCTTCTTTCGCTAGTGCGAATAGATCTAATGCGTTCGAGTAACTCGCGAAAGTAATCTTTTTTAAAAGTTTTTTCGCCTTGTTTGAGACGTTCGTCATCCAAAACAAAGCCTTTGATAATATATTCTTTTAAAATATTTGTTGCCCAAATACGAAATCGGGTGGCTTTATGTGAATTAACTCTATAGCCCACTGCGATAATCATGTCCAAATTATAAAAATCAAGTTCTCTTGAAACTTCGCGCTTTCCCTCAGTTTGAACTACTCGAATTTTTCGATAAGTTGAAGATTCTTCTAGCTCATCACTTTTATAGATTTCTCCAATATGATAAGTAATAGTATGAGCTTCAACATCAAATAGTTCTGCCATCATTTTTTGAGTCAACCAGAGGGTTTCTTCTTGTAAAAAGACATTTAATTTAACCTGCCCATCAGGTGCAGTATAAAGAATAAATTGTTTACTTAGATCCATGGATACTTACATATATAATAGCATGCGATATGCTTTTCAATTTAAGCTTTTTGTCCAGGCACCAAGCTCTTCGATTTCATTATCAAAAACGCACATGGAATCACATAAAGAGTCAAAAAGCTAGACAAAAATAAGCCTGCGACAATGACCACTCCTAAACTTTGTCTTGATTGAGTACCAACTCCAAGTGCAAGAGCGATAGGCAAAATCCCAAGTATCGTCGCTAATGCTGTCATAAGAACCGGTCTCAAACGCAATCTAGCAGCTTCAATCACCGCATCTTGAGCTGATAAACCTCTTTCCATCAACTGTGACATAAACTCTACCAAAAGAATTCCATTTTTTGTAGATAAACCAATTAGCATTATCATTCCGACTTGAGAATAAATATTGATACTAATATTTGTAAACTGCGGGATAACATATTGAAGCCAAAAGAATTTATCGCCTAATACTCCAATCAATGTTTTTGTAATAAATGGGAAAAACTGAAATGCCCAAATACCTAAAAGTCCACCAACAAGAGCTAAAGGCACTGTTAGCATGATAACTAAAGGACTGACAAAACTTTCAAATTGACCAGCCAAAAACAAATAAGCAAAAACTAAAGCAATTACAAAACCAAAATACAAAGCATTACTAGAATCTCTAGTCTCTTTAGAAGTACCCAAATAGTCTATTTCAATATCAGCAGGTTTGTTTTTGCTAGCAGCAATGACATCTTTAGCAAGTTTCTCCAATTCATTAAGGGCATCTGTAGGCGTAAGTCCCTGTTTAGGAGAAGCTCCTATCGTTACTGATTTTTTGCGATTATAATGACTGATCTCATCGATACCAACCGTTTCTTTTACTTTAATCAAATTACTAATTTGCACGAGGGATCCTGAATCAGTTCTAATAGCAAACTCACCTAATTTTCTGATTTCTGATTTCTGATCTCTTGGTAATTTAACAACAACATCGTATTTCTCACCATCTTGATTAAAGTCAGTAACATCAACACCAGCAAACAAAAGTTCTATAGATTTTGAAATATCTGCCATAGAAACCCCAAGCCCCAAAGCCTTATCTCTATCAATTTCAATTTCTAATTCCGGTTTATCAATAGCAAGATTTGATCTGGCAAACATGATAGAAGGTAATGTAAAAGATTTTTGAACAATCTCTTCTGAAATAGTAGCAAGATAGTCTATATCATTACTTTTCAAAACTAATTGTATCGGTTGCGCTCCAAAACCACTATCAGGACCAGATTTAGGTGTAATAGGTATAGAAAAAACTTCAGGTAGAGCAAAAAACTTTGGATATAAAGGTCCGACTACAGCAAAAACAGATTTAGCTCTTTCTTTCCAATCAACAAGTCTTGCTATCAAAACTCCCTCTGTAACTTTTCCAGGAGCATTAATACCAAAAGCAGCAACAGAAATTACTGTTTTGACTTCTGGGATTTCTTTAAGTAAATTTTCTACTTTTCTAATTTGAGTATCCATTACCTTTAAACTACTTCCAGTTGGTGCTTTAAAAATTACCAAAAAATTACCTCTATCTTCATCAGGAATAAAATCTTTCGGGAGCGCCAGAAAAAGAAAAATCATTAATGGAAGACAAGCAAGCATAATCACAGTGGTAAAGCTTTTATTGATTTTCAAAATGGATTTCAAAGAGCTTGCATAAAGGTTTTCAATAGATGTAATAAATTTTTCAAATATATTAATTAAAAACTGATAAAAACCAATTTTTTTATGATTTGGATCATGAGCCTTAAGCACTCTTGAACAAAGCATTGGAGCCATAGTAAGTGCCACAAAAGCTGAAATTAAAGTTGCAAAACACAAAGAGAAAGCGAACTCGGACAATAATCTTCCAGTAATTCCATTCAAGAAAGCAACCGGTAAAAATATGGCAATTAACACCAAAGTCGTTGCAATAACTGCCATGGTGATTTCTTCGGCGCCTTTTTTAGCAGCTTCTTTGGGGCTTAAACCCTCTTCTATATATCTATAAATATTTTCAAGAACAATAATCGAGTCATCCACAACTATTCCAATGGAGATAATTAAACCCAAAAGCGTCATTTGATTGACGGTAAAGCCCATAAGCTGAATCCCGAACATAACACCAATTAGACTAATTGGAATTGCAAGTGCTGGAATTAAAGTACTACGCAAGTTTCTTAGAAAAACAAAAATGATAAATAAAACCAGTAATGTTGCTTGCCAAATAGTGGCGTAAAGCTCTTCCATACTGATTTTGATAAATTCAGATGAATCGTAGCCTATATCTAGTTTGATGTCTTTAGGTAACTTAGCCTGTAGCTTATTAATTAATGCAGAAACATCATTAGAAATTTGGATAGAATTTGCTTTTGCTTGTCTTATAATTCCAAGCCCAAAACCCTGAATGCCATTGAATCTGACAAAGCTTCTGTCATTGGCTGCGCCAATTTTGATATCAGCAATATCTTTTAATCGAATAGATTCTCGAATAATTATATTTTCGTAATCAGAAACCTGCGTTAATTTGGCATTGACATTGACCCCAAACTCTCTATTGGTGGACAAAATTGTACCTGCCGGAAGCTCTATATTATTGGCTCTCAAAGCGTTTTGTACATCAAGTACGGTAATTCCGTAATAAGCAAGTCTTTTTGGATCAATTAAAACTTGTATAGATTTTCTTCTTTCACCACCAAAAATTACTTTAGAAACACCTGGTACATTTTGAAAAGAATCTTTGACTTCTCTATCGACAAAGTCCGAAAGATCGATCATGCTCCTAGATTCAGACAAAACCCTTACCCACATTACGGGTTGTGAGTCTGCATCAGCTTTTGAGATCACAGGTTCATCAACATTATCTGGTAATCTTGATCTAATTCTTGCAATTTTGTCTCTAACATCTTGAGCCGCAACATCAATATCCTTCTCTAATAAAAACTCAACCACTACTGAACTGACTTGATCTCTTGAAGTAGAGACCATTGTTCTAATGCCATCGACAGCTGCTAATTCTTCTTCGATTGGATTTGTAATTTCACTTTCTATTACCTTTGAACTTGCTCCAGGATAAATCGTAGTAACAGTTACAACAGGTGGATCAATATCCGGATACTCTCTAACTGGCAATTTTGAAAAAGAAATAATTCCAGCAAAAACAATCAACAACGACATTACAGTCGCTAAAACTGGCTTATTAATTGAAAGATCTGGTAAAGAAGAAAATTTCATTGTTCTACATTTATTAATTTGGCATCAGGATAAATACTAGTTAAACCAGCATAAATCACCAAATCTCCTTCTTTAATTCCACTTTTGATTTCTACTAAACCTGGTTTTCTAAAACCCGTTTCTACTTTCATTTTTTTGGCAATATGAGTAGCTCCTGGTCCTTGAGGAGTGCTTGGTTCTGGTTGATCCAAAGCCTCTGCGATATAAACAAATTCCTCACCTTGCTCTAAAGCTATAGCTTCTTCTTGAACAACTAGGACATTCATTGAACTCAAAAGCTGCTTGATATTAACAAATTGATTGGCTTTAAAATTGGCAGCTGGATTACTTAAAGTAGCTCTTACCAAAACACCTCTAGTGCTTACTTCTACTTTTGGTGAAATGAAGTCCACGTAAGCCTTTGCGCTATCAGCGTCTGTAGTTAAAACTAATGCTTGCCCTAGTGCTAATTTAGGGATAAGTTTTTCCGGGATAAAGTAACTAACTCGCAAAGGATAATTTTTTACCAGATCAAGTATTTTAGCGCCGGTCATCAAATAATCACCAGGATCTACAAAAATTTCTGCAATTTTTCCTTCGCTAATCGCTCTAATTAATAAATTATCTTTTTGGGAATTGATTCTATCCAAATTGGCTGTATATTTCAGCAAATCTTGATAAGCGATAGCTCCTTGATCATATAGTTTCTTGAAAGTATCATAATCCGCTTTAGCCAATTTATAATCAGCATCAACATCTTCACCTTTAATTTTGGCGATCACTTGCCCTTTATTGACCCAAGCTCCTTCTTTTACATAAAGCTCTTGTAATTGTCCCGATCTTTCTGCCGCAACGGTAATTTCTTTATCTGCTTTTAGTTCTCCTGCTGTCTCAAACTCTATATCTAGGTTTTGTTTTGCACAGGCTTTAAATTTTACAAAAATAGGTTTTGCTCCAGTTGCAACGGGAGCTTTTTGAGAACATGAACAAATAAATATAGCCACCAATAATATTGCTAATTTACTTAGTTTTACGCGCATTAGTTAATTCTACATGATAGACAAAGAGCATTGTAAAAAGAAAAAGGGACAATACCTCACTATCTCCCCACCAATTTTCTAATAAACCCTCTAGACTTATTGCCAAAAAATAACAAAGAAAGCTATAGCTTTTTTTAGAATAAAGCATCAACCCTAAACTACAGTAAAAAAGCATCCAAACAAAAAACTTAATTAGTCCACCCTCAAAAAGCTTTTGCAAATAAATATTATGAGCATGAGATAATTTGCTAACTTCATCTTTCATCTCACAAAGATAAGGTTGCACTTTATCAAAACCAAGAATTGGACTAGTCTTGAGCTTATCTAAATTAATCTGCCAAATTGCCATACGACATTCGATGCTTCTATTACTAGTAAGTTTTTTGATATCAGTAAACCATGAGAGTTTTCTCATGATTCTTGGTGACGAGAAAGAAGCGAGAGATATTATTGAGACAAAAACCAAAACCAATAAAAGAAAATTTTTCAAAGAAAGTTTTTTGCTTAAAAAAGCATAGATAAATAAACTAACTAAAGTAGCTGCCCACACCGTTACCTGCCCCAAAACAAATATCGCGGATAAATTACACAAAAAGATAACTAGATAAATATTTTTATATGTTTTTCTTGATTCTTGATCTAGCAAATACAAAGTAAAATACAAAGCAGCCAAAAGCAAACCAGAATTGGTGAAGGGCTGTTGCAAAAAACCATAGATGCCAGGATTTTTAACTGGCAATATTGAAAGGCACTGTAGCAAAATATACACAGAGACCAGAAAACCAGATAAAGAGACAGTTTGAGCAAGCTTTTGCTTATCAGCATTTTGTAAAATCAAACTAATAGCAAGCCAAGTAATTATCGCTAAGAAAAAATTCTTGAAATGCAAAATATAATTTGCATTATGAAAAATCCCAAGCAAGAGTCTTAGTAACTCATTCAAAAAAAACAATTTAAAAAACCAAGGGATAGATTTAATTTCTAAAGTTTTATAGTTACAAGAATAAAAATAAATCGTTGCAATAATAAAAACTGCAAGAAATACCGCTTTAAGTGTAGGACTACAAAACAAAGCGAGCAAATAAAGGCTCAATGAAATAGAGCTAATTAAAACGATCTACTCCTTTTAAGCGAATGCTTACTTTTTAACTCTCAAAAATTCAGGAATATCTACCGTTGTATCAGTAAATGCTGGCTTTGAAACAGTTTCTACATTTGTAGCAACTGACTCTCTGACCTTCATTTCAGCAGGAGCTTCTTCTTGAATAGTAAAGCTTGGGCTAGTATATTTTGCTTTGATAGTAGATTTGTCCAAAGTAGATTCTTTAGTAAAGAACAAATTATTTGGTGTACTTGCTTTTGCAGCAGAACTATTTGTTGTAGCTCTTTTAGCACCAAAACTACTTCCAAAATTCAAATAGAAAGGGGATTTTTCTTTTAAATTATTTGAAGCTGATACTTGCATCTTGTTTTCATTAGCTTTATCAGCTGTTTTGAAACCAGTAGCAATAACTGTGATTTGGATTTGACCTTGTATGCGCTCATCGATAACCGCACCAACAATAATGTTAGCGTCTTCATTAACCATGTCATATACAGACTCAGCCGCTTCATTAACTTCATGAAGAGTAAGATCTTTGCCACCTGTAACATTGAAAATAATGCCAGTTGCACCAGAGATTGAGTTTTCAAGTAATGGTGAATTGATAGCTTGTTTAGCAGCTTGTACCGCTCTACCTTCTCCACTTGCTCTGCCCATACCCATAATTGCGTTACCCGCGTTTAGCATTACCGACTTAACATCAGCAAAGTCAACGTTGATAAGACCAGGGACAGTAATAATATCGCTAATTCCTTGAACTGCTTGTAATAAAACATTGTCAGCAAGAGAAAATGCATCTGTCATACTTGTTTGACGCTCAGTAATCTCAAGAAGTCTATCGTTAGGGATAACAATAAGAGCATCTACTCTATCTTTAAGTTGCTTGATACCTTCTTCAGCAAGTTTAATTCTTCTTCTACCTTCAAAACTAAATGGTCTTGTTACAACACCAACAGTTAATATACCTTTGCTTCTTGCAATGTCAGCGATAATTGCTGAGCTGCCAGTTCCTGTTCCGCCGCCCATACCTGCAGTGATGAAAACCATATCAGCACCTTCAAGAGAAGCCGCGATATCTTCTGAGCTTTCCTCAGCAGCGAGTCTACCAGTTTCAGGATTACCACCTGCTCCTAGTCCTCTTGTTAATTTTTTACCGAGTTGAATCTTGCGAGCCGTTTGAGCTACATCAAGAGCTTGCATGTCTGTGTTTGCAACCCAGAACTCAATATTGTTGAGTCCACCTAAAATCATGCCGTTGACAGCGTTTGAGCCGGCTCCACCTGCTCCAAAAACTTTTATATTAGCGCCAGTTGATATATTTTGATAATTCATAGCTACTAGCGTAAAATCATTACGCCAGTTCGTCAAGTAAAAAATAGCTAATTATATTAGCCTCTATTTTGTGTTAGACAATTTTTGGGCCCGAATTGTTCCTGATAAAAAAATAAGGACAGCCTCAGCTGTCCTTTAAAGATATGGCTATGAAAATTTTTTAGGCTGCTAGATTGAAATCAGATCCTCTATCTGCTTTTGATAGAAAAGAACCTAGTACTGTTTTTGCTGATGCTGATGCTGTATCTGCGCCAGGCTTATTGCTTGTAGGTTGAGCAAGTACTCTTCCTATACTTCCGTTTGCAACAAAGCTATCACCAGTATTTCTGCCTGCGAGCTGAGCTGCTTGATGACCAATATTTGAACCTGAAACTCTTGTAGCTTCTGGTTGCAATGCTTGATTAACAGCATTTTGTAAGCCAAGGCTAAATTTATTAAAATTAAAACTATCTAGTCCCATTCAAGTTCTCCTTAGCTATACAAAGTATGATAGTCCCTGTTTTTGACAATGAGTTTTTAAAAAATTTGGAAATCTTCATTGAACTTTCCTTTCCCTTAATGATTTGTTTATAATTATAGCAGATTTAGGCTTGTTTTTTCCAAAATTAGGTGCTCTCCTTAACCGTCTGCTGACCACTTGACCCCTTACTTTTGAAAAATTTCTTGCGAGAATAGCCTTGAATATGGCATTTAAGCTGACCAAGGAAAGCATTTTTGAAACCGCAAAGTCCCTGCAAAGCTTTGCAAATACTATGACCGTAGTCATTTTTCTAAAACATTACTGGGATTTTAGAGACTTATGCAGTTTAATTGCAGGGACAGTAATGTGCTTTATAATCTATGTTTACAGCCTATGGCTTATGACAATATCGGAGAACAATAATGAATTTTGATTTAGACTTTTACGTTTACATAGCTATTAGCGCTTTTTTTCTGATTTTATTTGCGCTAACAGCGGCTTTTTCTAAGCAAATTAAAGCAAATATGATAAAAAGTAAACCCTAAAAAAAAGACTAAGCCAAGAACGACTTACACTTTAATCAACACGCAGCGCTCTTGGGGTTACTTAGTCCTACATATAGCTTTAGCTCCGATTCTGGGCATGTCGTAAGCCTTAGCTGGTATTTGTATAGCATTAAAAGATTAAAACGAGGTTAAAATAAAACAGGTAAAACAAAAATTAATTTAATGTCACGAACTTATAGAGATCCAATACACAAAGAAATCACGCTCGACAGCGAAGATCTTGTAGAAAATTTGTTGATTCAATTAATAGACTGCAAAGAAATGCAAAGACTCAGATGGATCAGACAACTAGGCACTGGTTGGTTTACTTTTCATGGTGCGGAAGCATCTCGCTTTCCTCACTCACTTGGCGCCATGCATGTTGCGCGCATGATGATCAACAAAATCCAAAAAGATCTTAAATTGGATGAAATGATTTTTGATAATTATAGAGCTCTAACTATGGCAGCAGCTCTTTTACATGATATCGGGCACGGACCACTGAGTCATAGCAGCGAAGGAATTTCAAATATCAGACATGAATATTGGTCTAGCAAAATTATTCTTGATCCTGATACAGAAGTTAATCAAATCCTGGAGAGGTACCGCAAAGGCTTTAGCCAAGAGCTTTGCGAGGTACTTAGCAAAAAATATCCAGTGAAGTTTTTATCGAATATAGTTAGTAGCCAGATTGATTGTGATCGATTTGATTATCTACTGAGAGATAGTTATCACACGGGTACTTCATATGGAAACTTTGATCTGAATAGGGTCATTGCTTCCATATCTTTAAATACTGATAAAGACTGCCTTGTGGTGTCAGGACAAAAAGGCATGCTTGCTGTTGAAGACTATTTATACGCGAGATACTCTATGTACTTGCAGGTTTATCAGCACAAAAAATGCCTAGCTAGTGATTCACTACTGTTAAAACTTTTCCAAAGAGTCAAAATGCTAATTCGCAATCGCCGCATCGCATATCTCGAAAACCCAATGATGAAGTGGCTTACAAGTCCTGAACAGATGAGCGTTCAGGAATATCTATGGCTTGATGATAATAATTTATTGCAGCATATCAAGCATTGGATTTACGAAAAAGATTTTATACTCAAAGATCTTGCAGCAAGATTTATGCATCGCAAAATTTTTAAAGCAGAAAAAATCAATAAAGATCAAAATATTGAGGAATTAAAAAAACAAAAATCTCAAGAATTGATCAACAATAATTTAGATCCAGAATACTATTTAGATATAATCAGCATCGCTTCTAATCCTTATAGTTTTTATAATCCGGATGCTAGTGATTTCCACAAAGCTATTTTTGTACAAAATGAAATGGGGACACTAGAAGAAATTTCAACTGTTTCACATGTAGTTAATTCATTAGTTAAAAATGATTTCGAAAATACTTGGCTAATTTATGGCAAGCCTGAAATCAGCTCTAATAAAGCGATTGCAGTTTTATGATTTTTCTAATTTCTTCTCAAGCTCTTGAATACGATTTGTTAAATTTTCGAGCAAATTACCGATATAGTCTGGAGTTTTGTCGTGAGCCAAATTATCAATGGTCTCTTTAATCTCTCCATTCATTTTGACAATTCTTCCTGGAATACCAACTACAGTGCTATTTGAAGGCACATCTTTGACAACGACAGAATTTGCTCCAATTTGAACATAATCTCCGATAGTAATATTGCCAAGTATCTTGGCGCCTGCACCAACAACAATATTTGAGCCTAGAGTTGGGTGACGCTTTTCTTTTTTGGTTGAAACTCCACCTAGTGTAACTCCTTGATAAATAGTGACATCATCACCAACTATCGCAGTCTCGCCAATCACTACTCCGTAACCATGATCAATAAAAAAATTTTTGCCGATTTGTGCAGCTGGGTGAATCTCAATTCCGGTAATGATTCTCACTAAATATTGCAAAAATCTTGCTACAAATTTAAAAACGAAACAAGGTTTTTTTTGATAAAGCCAATGGAAAAATCTATGCGCGATAACTGCTTGAAAACCTGGATAATAAAGCCAGATTCCAAAACAATCGTTGCAAGCTGGATCTTTGCTTTTGATGTTGTTGAGTTCTTGTTTTATGGTTTTGAACACTATAAATATTGTAGCTTATAGCCTAAAATCGAAGCTACTCAGTCATTTAAAGCAGGAATATAAATTTCAGGTCATTGCGAGCCGCGAAGCGGCGTGGCAATCCAGCTCATCCGTGCATTCTGGACTCCCACGACCTGCTACGCAGGTCTCGGAGTGACTTCAAAGATTTTGATTTAGCTCATACTAAGTAGTTGCGCTAAAATCTCTAGCATGCAAATCATCATAGCCTCCACCAACAAAGGTAAACTTGAAGAATTTGAATTAATCAAAAAACTGCAAGGTCTCGATCATATTGAATTCAAAAATATCAATGATATTTACCATGGTGATTTTGACGTAGAAGAGACTGGCTCTAGTTATTATGAAAACGCCTTGCTCAAAGCAAAAGCAGCAGCCAAAATCACAAACAAGCTTTGCCTAGCAGATGATAGCGGCATAGAAATAGAAGCTCTCGAGAATGCTCCAGGAATTTACACATCGAGATACCTCAAATCAAAAGCAAATGGACTAATAGATGTACTTGCCGATATAGGCGATAATTCAAATAGAAAATGTAAATTTATTTGTACTTTAGTTTTGATTGACGCTAATGGTCAAGAACTAAAACATGTCAGAGCTGAATGGCACGGTCTAATTGCAAACGAGATCAAAGGCTCTCAAGGATTTGGTTACGATCCAATAGTGCATCCTAACGAATATCCCGAAAAAACTGTCGCTGAATTATCCGAAGAACTTAAAAACACTTTGAGTCATAGAGCAAAAGCAGTTTCTAAGCTGTTTGCTGAACTAAAGACATAGGATCAACTGTTTTTGAAACATTCTGAGCAAAAATTTCTCTACCTTCTACACCAGGCTCTGCAACACGAGTTTCCCAATGTAAATGAGGTCCTGTAGAATTACCTTCGCTACCAACTGTGCCTACGATTTCTCCAGCGTGCAATTGATCTCCAACTCTTACTAAAGCTTTGTCATTGTGTCCAAATATCGAATAAACTATTTTGCCATCGGCTTGCTTATTGTTTTCATGAGCAACTATTACAGTGTTATCACCAAAGCCTGAAACATAACCTACATGGACTACCTTTCCGTCCCAAGGCATGCGTATCGGTGTGCCTCTATCTGCAGCTATATCTACTCCCGAATGAAAATGACTATGCCCTTGGATAGGATGATGTCTGTGACCGTATTCACTACTAATGCGCCCTGCAACTGGCATAACAAAATCTCCACTTGGAACAAAAGCTTGGTCATGAACATGTCCTAGTGGTGATGATTGTTTTGCTTGCATCATCTGCATCATCATAGGGTCCATGCCTCCCATCATCATCATTGGATTCATTTGCATTTGACTCATCGGATTCATACCGCCACCCATCATCATCTGCATCATCATGGGATTTTGTTGCATTGCAAACATTGATCCAAAAGGATTGGAGTTGGAATCTTTATCGTTGTTTTGATTTAAAGAATCTACTAGCATTTGATTTTGCATCATCGAAATCATGGCTTGAAAATTTTGTGGACTAGCTTCTTGGTTTAAAGTTGATGTAGCGCTCGTATCTGGCCCTTGATAAACACGAGCCATTAATTGATTCATTCTTGCTTCTGCGCCGTCTGGTCCTAGCATACTTAGCTGTATTCTATTGATTTTGGGTTATGAAAGAGTTAACGTAGTAAAGCAATTAAAGCATAATACTATAAAGTCATCGCGAGCCTCACGCAGTGAGGCGTGGCGATCCAGAGCTAAAAATAAACTGGACTGCCACGCCGCTTTGCGGCTCGCAGTGACTTTATAGTTGTAGATTTAACTTATGATGAGTGGGCAATAGTTAAGCCTTGCTGATAAATGCTTCTCATCATATAATTTTGAATAGTGCTCTTACAAGATCGAGAAAAGAAAATCCTAGCCATTGCCAGCGTAATTCTGGTTATAACTGTTTTTTGGTTTATTTTCAGACCAGCTTTTGAAAAACACGCCGAACTAAAAACCACCGTAAGCACTTTAGAAGATCAAATCAATAACTCTAAAATTACTCCTAAATCTCTAGGTGAACTTAAAGACAAACTCGGTCTACTCGATGATGAAATCACGGCTCTTTTACAACAATTACCAACCACAGAGAAAAGAGGGTTTTTAATTAGAGACATAGAAAATTTGGCGAGAGCAAGTAATATTGAAATCAATAGTTTTGTTCCAAAAGATGCTGTGCCTGTAACCATGTCTGGTAAAGAGATAAAAGCTCAAATGACAAGAGCAAGAGCTCAAAGAATGCAGCTTGAAGAACAGCATGCAAAAGTTTTAAAAACAGTTATTAATATAGATGCAGTAGGTAAATTTGATAGTCTCAAAAAGTTTCTTACAGATATTATTACTTACTATAGAGCAGTTGAAGTGACTGATATCAGCATTACAAGAGCTGGTATCGCTCAAAGATCCAATGTTGATAAAAGGTTTGGCGGCGGCGGCGGAATAAAAGATCCTTTAGCCGAAGCAAAAAATACTAATTTGAATGTGACCTTTACTCTAATTGCTTATACAGCTATAAATCAAGAAAGTAACTAATAATGATTAACGCTCCCAGAGGCACTCAGGATATACTTTCAGCTCAGTCTAAACTTTGGTCACTAATAGAAAAAACAGCTGAAAAGGTTTTTGCTCAAGCAGGTTTTAACGAAATCCGCACTCCTATTTTTGAAGACACCAATTTGTTTTTAAGAGCAGTCGGTGAAGCGAGTGATATCGTCAATAAAGAGATGTACACTTTTCTCGATAAGTCCGAGCGTTCTTTGACGCTCAGACCAGAAGGAACAGCTGGAGTTGTTAGAGCTTTTATTGAAAACCATCTTGAACACACTGGTAAACCAATCAAGCTCTGGTACAGAGGTCCAATGTTTCGCTACGAAAGACCTCAAACCGGAAGATACAGACAGTTTCACCAAATAGGTTTAGAAGCTATTGGCAGTGCTAGTCCTCACATAGACCTTGAAGTTATAAATTCTGGAATGCAATTATTAGATAGCTTGAAGCTTACGAATTTGACTCTTTACATCAATTCTCTTGGTAATAAAAACTCTAGAACAAATTATATAAATGCTCTACAGCAATTTTTGTTTGCCATCAAAGATAAAGTTTGTGATGACTGTAAAAGACGTATGGAGGTCAATCCACTAAGATGTCTTGATTGCAAAGTTGAACATGATCAGAATTTATACAAACAAGCTCCTAAGATCCATGAGTTTTATGATGAAGAATCAAAAAACATTTTTGAAATCATCAAAAGCGGTCTAGAAAAGCTTTCTATTAAATATCATGTTGATGAAAATTTGGTGCGAGGTTTAGATTACTACGATCATTGTGTTTTTGAAATCAAATGTGACAGTGATGTCCTAGGAGCTCAAAGCACAGTTTTAGGTGGCGGTCGCTACGATAAGCTCATTGAAGATCTTGGGGGCAATCCTAATCCAGCAGTAGGCTTTGCACTTGGCTTAGAAAGACTAGCGCTACTCATCGGTGAAAATCAATTAGCAGAAGAGAAAAAAACTTTTATTATTTCTGATGATAGCTCTGAAGCGCTATTATTGGCAAAAAAACTAAGAAACGAACTTGATCTAAATGTAGAATTTGACTACGAAAACTCCAAATTCAAAAAGCAACTAGAAAAAGCTCTCAAAAGAAACTTTGATCAAGTGATATTTTTCCTCGAATCCGAAAGACAAGCAGGGACTTTTGGACTCAAAAAACTCAAAAGCAATCAAGAGTTTAAAGAGCTTGATTTCAAAAGACTCTGTGAATTGTTGCTAGAATAAAAATTGTACAGAGCAAACTTTATGCGCAGTTACGCTACTATTTCAGAAAAAATTTTTTGTGCTTGTTTTTACACAGCCTATTTTTTTAGCATTATGACTTGGGTGCCAATTATTTGGTTAATCGTTGTTAACATTAAAAAAATAAATTTAAAAGATTTCATCAGATATCATGCTTATCAAGCACTTTTATTGAATATGATTATATTTTTTTTACCTCAGCTTTTGACTGCGGTTACTAACTTATTATTGAATTTAATCAGTTTTTTACCTTATACCAATAATTTGATTTTGCTCTTAAATCAAGCTACTAGCTATGTTTTAATCGCTTATCAATATATTTTGCAAGCACTTTTGATTTACGCAATAATCTGGACCCTGAGAGGAAAATTTACTTATATTCCTCCAATTTCTCAAGCGGTTAATATGTTCTTAAGATAGAAAGTGAAACACGTGGGTATATAATGCTCATGTTCTTATCTGAAGGGATAATCAACAATTTTATTGAAAGCATCGAGGAAGTGGACTTGATGCGAATAGATGCTCTTGAGGAAGAAGAGGCTTATAAATATTTAGCTAGTCTTTATAAAAAAAACTATGGAGCAAGTCCTGCAGGCACTGCCATTTATCTTTTAAGAAGCAAATTTAGTTTAGGTCATGAGGATTTCAACAAAAAATTTATACCTCACAATTTAATTTAAAATTTCTAGCTTTCGCAAAAAGCAATTTGCGATAAATCACAATCTTGGCTAACTTGTTCTATAGCAATAACTTTATCAGTAATTCTAGACTTGTAATTTGATCCTTGATCACCGCCACCATTATAAGCGACTTCTCCGACTGATTTAACGTATTCAGCAGCAGCTTTTGCTTGATAAGCAAAACCACTAATGCCAGAAGACATTTGATACCAATCGTAACCTTTATAATCTGAAGTGGATTTTTTAAATTGACCTATGCCTCTTTCACCAGCTGCTCCAACGACATTTGGATTGAAGCGAGATTCGTTATAAAGCTGCACTATAAATCTTTTTGGCTCAACTCCAACATGAACCGCTGTTGCCCAGAGTGCTTCTAAAATCTCTACAGTGGTATAGTCTCTCGCGCTACCAATTTTGGCGCCATCTTTAGTGTCATTCAAGAAATAATACTGAGCACTTAAAATCCAGTCCCTATCAGCACTTGAAAGCTCTACTTCTTTAACTCCAATTTCAGAAAAACTAATTTCT
>JAJTHA010000131.1 GCA_021299565.1 Candidatus Caenarcanales bacterium | reverse complement strand
TTTATACTGATGCTCCAGCCGCACCTAAATCACAATTTGAGACAAACTTTACAAGTAAATATAATGAAGAGGATGATTCAGAAGCTGACGAATTTGAAATTGACGCAAGTGCAACTCAAACAAAAAAGCCTAATAATATAGAAGCTTCAGCAAGTCCAGCTCCTGCTTCAGAGACAGGCGCTAGCTCAAAAACTACAACTAGTACTGAGACAACAACTTATACTCAAAAGATCACAGAAGGTGCTGGTAGTATTTCAGAATTGGAAAAGCAAGTACTTAAAGATATCGAAGACGAAAAAAATCGTCAGAAATATGCAAGCTTGGCAAAAACTTTAAAGCGCCCTGAAGCAGATTTCATCAAACTTTATTCTGAGTATGGTGATGTACTAGCTGGTCTCAACCCAAATAATCCAAAGGATCTTGCTGAGATAGAAAAACTCATAGAGATAGTTGGCGTTCCTAAAAGAGAATCAAATTTAAAACCAAGTCCAACTCTTAAACAAGCTAGAGCAGATGATCCAATCGTGAATTTTTCTGCAAGAAACGTTCCAGTAAGAGATGCTTTCGCAACTTTGGCAAGAGTCTCTGGGATGAGCATTACTGTTTCTGGACAAATTGGTGACAGAGATTTGATATCTGTTGTTGAAATCAATAATCAACCATTTACAAAAGCTTTTTTAAGTTTGGTAGAAGCTGCTGATGTAGATTTTTCTGCAAGTGGCAATGCCTTTACGATTCTGAAACGCAAAGGTCAGAGAACGACTTCTCTTTCTGCGTCTATGGATTCTACGGATATAGATTTGACAAAGGCTCTTGAAGATAGATATGCTGACTTGATTTATGACAATGAAGATTTAAGTAGCATTATTAAAGATCTAGCAAATAAATATGGTGTCGATGTCGTTATGACTGCAACTCCAACTGATAGAATCACTTTGAGAGTTAGAGGCGTTAATATAGAAGACGCTTTTGAATTGGTTTTTGCTGGAAGTCAGTTTGGCTACACTCGCAAGGATGATACTTTTATTGTTTACAGCACCACTAACAAGAATTTTGGACTTGATAGAAAAACAATTTTATTCCCTTTGAAATATTTGGAAGCTCAACAAGCACAAAAGCTTTTGCCAGCTGAGATTAAAGACAAAGTGCAAATTAGCGAAACGCAAAATGCGTTTATAGCTTCAGGCTCAAAAATGGAGTTAACGCAATTATATGACTTCATAAGAACTATTGATAGACCAATACCTCAAGTCGAATTCAATGTTCAATTAGTTGAGGTGTCTAGAGACTTTTCAAGATCAGTTGGATTATTGCAAGATCAATTCTCGCTTGGCAAAATTGGTAATCTCACAGGTGGTACTGGTTTAAATTTCGGCTGGAATTCTACATTTAATGAAGAAAATACTGCGATTTTCAAGAACAGACCAACTTACAATCAAAGCTCTGGCACTTCTCAAATCAAAGTCAATCAGAGACTGCTTGTTACTAGCGGTAAAAGTGCAAAAATTAATTTTGATGAAGATAGAAATATCTTGTTAAACGCTGGATCAAGCACTGGTCAAAATATCGGTGTAGTTCAACAGCAAAACATACAAAGAATTACAGCTGGTAACTCTATGGATATCACTCCTGTTGTTGGCGGTGGTGGAGTCGTTACTGTCAAAGTTGAGGTAGAAGTATCTGCTAATAATGATATTAACAACGATACTGGTATTCCACGAACTACTGTAAGACGTAGACTGTCTTCGGTGATACAAATAACCGATAATGAAACAATTGCAATTGGTGGTTTGTTTGATAATCGCAAAAGCCTTGGCAATAAAAATGAATTACCTCTCGTAAGTAGATTGCCTGTAATTGGCCAGTTATTTACTAGTCAAGGTAGTAAGAACAAAAACCTAAAAGAGTTGATAATCTTAATTACTCCGCATATAAAAACTGGTGAGGAAAAAGAACAAGTTTATATACAAGCAGAGGGAGGCATTTAAATGAAACAGTTGAGGACTTTTGTTGTATTGTCTTTAATAACAGCTGGGCTATCGCAGTCAGTGTCTGCTATTTATATACCTTGGTCACCTGAAACAGAAGTTGTTGAGGTTGAGCATATAACTAATTTATTTAAAAAGAAACATAAACAACCTGTAAAAATTATCAATGAAACAACTAGTCCAGTACAGATACTTTCAGCAGATATTAGAGACAGAGGGACTCAAAATTTTACAGAATTAACGGGAGTGCAGAATACTTATAAAATCAAAGTACAAAACACTACAACAAGACCAATTCTTTCTTATCAAATTTTATCTACTCTCAAGCATCCATTCGAGGATTACGTTTATTCTAGTATTGAAGTTAATAGCATAGATGCTCTCAAGGCTAGCTCTAATCAAACGATGAAGTTTAAAAGAGATAAGCATTTTAGAGATGATGCTTATTACGTTATCAAAATTGCAAAAGTTCAATATGCTGACAACAATGAAGTTTGGGAAGCGCCGGATGATGATGAGACTGCAACAAGATTAGATGCAATCAAAAAGCAAATTGATTCTATCGAAGAAAAATCAATTGATGATATGTCAGTTGATGAGATTAAAGAGACTACTGAAGTAAAAACTGAAACTCAAGAAGTTTTAGAGTAATTACTTTTCCTGCTAAAATTATCTTATGGCTGAAGAAGAAGTAGTTGATGCAGAATCAAGCACTCTCAATAAGAACGCTACACCATTAGATCACTTGAAACATTTGTTGAATGTAGGTTGGGACCCTAAAACACCCGTGATAGTTAAGTTTGTCGAAAAACATTCTTTATATGAAGATCTACAAGAAGAATTACAAAGACGTAATAAAGGATAAAGTTTATTTGTGCAGATCTTGAATCAAGAATTGCTGGAATATTTTAGAGAATATTTGCTCGCAAGGAAATCTTCAAAAACTGCAGCAAATATTTGCCGCGATGTTAAAGATTTATTGGAATATTTAAATGACAAAGAAATCAATTCCGGGAATTTAGAAGAATATATTGATTACTTGGAAGCCAACTATGCTCACGCTAGTTTTATAACTAAAGTTAGCGGATTGAGGCGTTTTATTAATTGGCTAGATATACCCAATAATCCCTTTTGGACCCATAAATATTCTGCCCAAAAACAGCATGAATATTACGAAGTTCAAAATTTAGAATTGAATAGTTTATTGCCTTATTTGATATATCACTTATTTCTTGATATTGAAGAGCTGATCAATTTGAACATGTCTTCATTTAATCAAGCGAGTAGAACTATCATTTCTGGGACGAGAACTATTAAACTTGATGATGAGGTTGCAGCCAAAATCAAAGAATATCTACGCACTGAGAGACAGTCACTAATTGGCTTTGATGCTGCCATAGTAGCCGATGATCCTTTATTGTTAAATCCCAAATCAGCATCTCGTTATAAAATCACTGAGGTTCTGGAGGAATTGCACTCTTTAACTCTAAAAATCACTTTATTAAAAAGAAGTAGAATTATTCATTTGTTACAAGACTCATTTAGTCCTGAAAGTATTTTTCAAAAACTTGGGGTGCGGATTTCAGATTTTTATCAGGCTTATATCAAGAAGCCTGAATATCGCTTATTAAGTGCGTATAATAAATTTCACCCTAGAGCTTAAATTCTGTAATTACTTAGCATATGCTAAATCTATAACTATAAAGTCACTCCGAGACCTGCGTAGCAGGTCGTGGGAGTCCACGATGCACCAGGTAAGCTGGATTGCCACGCCGCTTCGCGGCTCGCAATGACCTTAAACTATAATTTTCAAGCTTTAACTATCTACTAGATAGTTCTAATGCTTTTTCCAGGGTTTTAACTTTGGATTCAAGCTGTTTTATATGATCTTGCATGACTTCAATTTCAATTTGTGATTTACTATCATTGATTTTGAGAGTGGTTTTATTTTTAGCTGTCTTGAGAAAACTTGATATGAAAAAACCCAAGATTATTCCCGAAGCAAAAATAATTATAGTAATACTGCTTAACATTGCAGTTTGATTTTAGCAATTCTAGCTAAATTCTGCTTCGCGAGGATTCTTCTCTCCAAACTTAGACCAATCTTTCTCTACATAAGGCATATCATGGACTAGTTCTTCAAGCGCTATGGTAATTTCAGCAAGCGAGTTTTCATCAACTATTTTGATAGGAATATTTTTAGATTCACAAATCTTAAATATTTTGGCATCAGGAGTTGCATAACTCTTGAGAGCAAAAATCAAATCAGCCTCTTCAATAGTGCTAACTACGCTTAATTCAAGCTCATTAATTGTAGTCATGCCGCGTTTAAGAAGTGATTTGCTGATTGCATAAGGATAAATTGCCAGCGTTTTACCATCTTTGGTGAATGGCACGGCTTTGGTATCCTCATGTCCCATTGGAGCTTGTTGTCTCTCCAGAATAGTAACTTCATCAGTTTCTTTATTTCTTTTACGAAGTTCGGGCGGTATCGGTTGTCCGCGCAATATCGCATCAACACTATTCGCTACGTTCTTGTGAACATTCACTGTATATTTATCGATGATCTCAACACAAATATCAAAAGTCGGTTTAGAAGCCCTTTCCAAAATAGATTTATTAGTACCACGTTTCTTGGCTTCTTCATCACCAAGAGTAACTACTTCTATTCCACCTACTAAATCACTTAACAATGGATTCTGGATTACATTCTCCATGCTGATTCCATGGGCAGTTCCAATTAATGAAACGCCTCGTTCAGCTATTGTTCTTGCAGCATCGGCTTCTTCTTTAGTGCCGATCTCATCAATAACAATTATTTCAGGAGTATGATTTTCAACAGCTTCAATCATTACAGCATGTTGCTCAGTCTCAGGAGGTAATTGCATTCTGCGTGCTCTTCCTATTGCTGAATGTGGGATATCGCTGTCACCAGCTATTTCGTTTGAAGTATCAATGACAATTACTCTTTGACCTTTTTCTGTTGAAAGAAAATAAGCTATTTCTCTAAGCATTGTGGTTTTACCAACGCCTGGAGGTCCTAGCAAAAGAACTGATTTGTTTTGCTCTAAATAGTCTTTAATGATTTCGATAGTTCCAAAAATAGATCTACCAACGCGCATGGTCAGTCCAACTACATCATTATTTTTGTTGCGCATGCAGCTGATACGATGTAGCGTGCCTTCCAAACCAGCTCTATTACAGTGATTGAAATTGCCAACTACAGCTACTATCTCCTGAATCATCGCTCTGGTCATGCTTTGTTCGCCGAGTAAAATAGTTTTGCCTTTTGAGAACCTGGCTTCTGGTATACGACCAACATCGACTACTACTTCGATTAATTTGGTTAAGTCATGATCTTTTAAAATCTTTTGTATATTACGGGGTAAGAGTTTGAGAATCTCTAGTACATCGTCTTTTCTAATATCTACCATCAATGGTGCAAATACCTCTTAGAAATCATGATACCTCTTTTTTGAAATTTTGCAACATTTTTTTAACAATTGTTCTTAGGCTATTTGACTGATTTTTTTGGATAAGTTTTAGACCTACTGATCAATTCTTTTATAGCTTCAATTTTATTTTCTTTGCTTTGTAAATATGATCGTGCGTAAGAGCCTAATGCCACCCCAGAGACATTGACTCTGGACTCAAAGGCTTTTGCCAGGCTTCTTTCATCAGTTCCACCGGCTATTTGTACAAAAAAATTATTGTTAGAATTTTGTTTTTCGAGATAGTCAATAACTATTTGAGCTTTTTTTATGCTCATTTGATCTTTTTCAAAGCCTTTATCTATTGCCCCAGAGAGTGGTAACCCATCGACTTGAATAACTAGGGGTTTTTCTTTATTGCCAGATTGATCGATGATTAATTGACTTAGTCTTAGTAGTTCATTAGTTGAATTGGTTTTGGAACCTATGCAAAATGATTCAAGCAAAAAATCTTTAGCTAGATTTTGATATAAATTCTTGAACGCTTCATCATTATCACCCAGATGGATTTCTATGGCATTTGCACCTAGCTTCTGTAATTCGCAGATTGACTGGGTGTCAAAGCTTGACCAATAGCTAAACTCAAAGGCATCGTCTTTGCAATAAGGCAAACAATTCAGGCAGCCATAGCAAAGATCTATATTGTATTCAAGCTTGCCCTCTAAATCACTAAAAGCATTTGAAGGGCAAACTGGCACACAAGCCAAACAATTAGTGCAATTGTTATTGACTTCTACTCTTCTGAAATGTGGATCTTGATCTACATTGACGCTAACCATTATTAGTGGTTCCGTGAGATCTGGGTTCTCGATTTGGGCTTGATTAATTCCTTTTTTTGCGGCAATTACCGAAAGTGGAAAAGCTGAAATATCGACAGCATCAAAACCAGCGTGAGTCGCCAAATAACTATATTCTTGAATAGTCTCAAAGTCTTTTAAGGCTGCGCCAATAATAAATTTATGAAACTCTTTATTGATAAGTGATTGGTGAAATTTATTATGCAATGATACTGATTTCCTCTTTATCTATTCTAGCTAAAGTACTTGCTGTGATGATTTGCCCTGGTACTAGTAGCGCAATTCCGGGAGGGCAGGGTGCGAACAACTCTTGTGAGATTTTGCCAATAGCATTTACTTTGTTGACTTTTAGTGATTTTGAGTAAAAAGCTTTTTGGCAATTCATTACTTGTTTGCCAAACTCTAATTGAGGGAATTTTAGTTTTGTTTCTTGACTTTCGTTGAATTTCAGAAGAGAGTCTCTGAGAAGCTTGATATCGTCTTGATTATGAAAATTTGAAAAATTGAATTGTAAATAATTACCAAGATTTTGCTCGCAATAAATCCCTTGCTTTTCCAGAAAATCATCTAATGTTTGAGAGCCTTTTATCAACAGCCTTGTAGGATCATTATTTGAATATCTGTCAAAACTTTTTAGCTCGTGAACAATCCAATCATAATCATATTCTTTCTCTGCAGCTTGTGAGAGGCTCTCTAAAAGCAGATAACTTGGACTTGTTGTTTGCAAAATATTCAAAGCATTTTGAATCTTGTCTGCTTTTATTTGCGACTTGATACCAAGATGAAGAACTCCGGTTTGTGTCAGGCTGCCAAGGGTTTTGTGCCAAGATTGCACTACTATATCCGCTCCATATTCTAATGCGGGTTTGGGTAAGTCTTTTGAAAAATGATAATGCGCCCCGTGCGCCTCATCTACAATTAGTGGGATATCGAGACGCGGTATCTCGCTGCAAAAGCCTTCATAACTAGGATTAGTAATCACTACTGCCGAATAGTTTTCAAGATCATTGGGGATATTAAGGCAAGTGTATCTGTTGAGCTCCTCATCCCAGCTTGGTTCTAGCCAGTCTATATCAAGACCACTAAGTATGATTCCAGCAAGAGTGGACTTGTGTGCGTTTCTTGAGACTAGGATTTTTTTACTATCGCCATATTGCATTTTGATTGCGAGCATTGCTGTTTGCATGCCTATGGTTGCGCCATTGAGAAGTACGAAAGATTTTTGTGCGTTAAATTTCTGAGCGATATTTTCTTGTAGGTCTTTTAGAACACCTTCTGGATTTTGTAAGTCGTCTAATTCTCCAACTTCACTTAGGTCTCTTGGATTTAATTTACCGGCGTGCGCGGGTGTGTGAAGGCGGAGCTTGGATTCTTGTATGTATTTATTTATCAGACTACTTAGGTTATTCAAAATCTTTCCCTTTGTACCAGCGGAGCGGCTCCAATAATTGAAATTATAAACTTATGATGCTCTCAAAATAATAGTAGATTTTATCGACAAAATTCGTGGTACATTACAGATTATGGACATTATCATCAGTAAAGTAAAACCACAAGTAAGAGCGGATATCGCAAGCATAACTAACAACTATGGAATACCAAATCCATTAGATCTTCAAGGACAAACTATTGTTAGCCCTAAAGCTTATGTGCCAAGTGTAATTGAAAACACACCAAGAGGTGAAAGATCTTTTGATTTATTTTCAAGACTACTTAGAGAGAGAATTATATTTTTGACATCAGAAGTTGAAGATATTGTTTCAAGTATTATTGTTGGACAGCTTTTGTTGCTGGATTCTGAAGATGCATCAAAAGATATTTATTTTTATATCAATAGCCCAGGCGGTTCAGTGACTGCTGGTCTTGCTATGTACGATACTATGCAGCATGTACGCGCTAATGTAGTGACTATCTGTCTTGGACAGTGTGCGAGCATGGGAGCATTTTTACTTAGCTCTGGTGAGAAAGGCAAGAGAATGGCATTGCCGCATTCACGTATTTTGATACACCAACCTCTTGGTGGTGCTCAGGGACAAGCTTCTGATATTGAGATTCAAGCAAAAGAAATTTTGAGAATGAAAAAGATGCTCAATGAGATCTTGGCTAAGAACTGTAATCAGCCTTACGAAAAACTTGAGAAAGATACAGATAGAGACAATATCATGACTCCAGAACAAGCTAAAGAATACGGCTTGATCGATCTAGTTGTGGTTAAGCGTCCTAATGAAGTTGAAACTGAAAGCTAGAAATTAAAAATTAGTACGTACAGTACAATTTTAAAGGCTCAATAAAACGTTGAGCTCAAATTCTGTCGACGCCCGGAAATGTTAATTTTTACATTTATTCCTAGGAAAAAATGTAAGTTTTTACATTTTTTGGCACTTTGATGCTGGTTTTTTTTATCTGATACAATCAAATTAACATGGTAAAAAAAGCATCTGGGCTAATTCATTGTACTTTTTGCGGTAAGTCGCAAGATAGCGTCCAAAAATTAGTTCAAGGTCCTGGTATTTATATCTGTGATGAATGTATTCATATGTGTAATGAAATCCTCATAGACGAGGGCATTAGCACCAATTATCAAGATGGCACCAATCTAGAACACGATATCAAACAAGTCAATAAGCTAGCGACTCCTAAAGAAATCAAGGAGCACCTAGATAAATATGTGATCGGCAATGATGAGGCTAAAAAAACTCTGGCTGTTTCTGTATACAACCACTACAAACGTATACATCATAATTACCAAATCTCAAAAGAAAAAGAAGATATCGAAATCCAAAAATCCAATATCTTGCTTCTTGGTCCAACAGGTAGCGGCAAAACTCACGTTGTTGAAACTTTGGCAAAGTTTTTGAATGTGCCTTTCGCTATCGCTGATGCCACTACTATTACCGAAGCTGGCTATGTCGGCGAAGATGCCGAAAATATTTTGCAGAGGCTCTACCAAAATGCTGCTAACAATATCGAAAAAGCGGAGCAAGGAATAATTTACATTGACGAGATTGATAAAATTTCTCGTAAATCAGAAAACCCATCTATCACTAGAGATGTCTCAGGAGAAGGTGTTCAGCAGGCGCTTCTAAAAATGATAGAAGGTACTAAAGCTCATATACCAGCTCAAGGTGTTAGAAAACATCCTCAAATGGAGATGATCGAAATCGACACCAAAAATATTTTGTTTATTTGCGGTGGAGCTTTCGTGGGACTTGAACAAGTTATTGAAAAACGTCGCATGAAGTCTACAGCAACTGTAGGCTTTGGTGCTCTTAGTAGTACTGACGACGAAAAAGCAAAAAGATTATCAGAGGCTTTCAAACATGCTCAGCCAGAGGATTTGGTGCATTTCGGCTTGATCCCTGAGTTTGTTGGTAGATTACCCGTGGTCACCGCGCTTGAAGCACCTGACGTGGAAACTCTCAAATTAATTTTAACCAAACCTAAAAACTCTTTAGTCAAGCAATATCAAAAATTGATGGAACTGGATTCTATTAGTTTAGAATTCGATGAAAAATCTATTGAGCTGATTGCTCAAAAAGCACAAAAACGTAAAATGGGCGCAAGAGCTTTGAGAAGTATAGTTGAACTGGTGATGAAAGAGATCATGTATCAAGCTCCTTCTGATTCTAGTATCAAGTCTATTTTGATTACCGAAGAAATGGTAGAAGCTATTGAGGACGAGGGGGCGGAGCCATCGAATATTATCAGCTTAGACTCTGCCAAAAAGAATTCTGCTCCAGTTGTAGAAGAAGTTCAGGCAACTCCTACAAAGAAAACTGCTTAGTTCCTAATCGCAAATCCAGCAGCGTCTAATTTGCTATAGCTAAAGCTATCGATAGTTTTGTCACCACAGGCAAAAGTAACTAGATCAGTGTCGTCATTGAGCCCCAAATTACCTTGGATATTCATGCTGACTTTGGCTTCAATTAAATCTGTGTCTTTGAAGCTATATCTGATTTTCAGGCTATCAGAGATAGTACAACCCTTAAGGCTTTGCTTGAGAGAGCTTCTATTGCTTATCACAACATACTCTTCTGAACTTGCATGTATCTTGTCTATGAAAAGCGCTTCTAGCTTAATTTTGGTTTCAAGATATCTTTTTTGACTTGGAGTGACCAAATAAAAATATTTGGTCAACTCTTCAAAGTTTCTATTAGTGACTTCACTCACGTCTATTGTTTCAATTTCTGTGTCTTTTATCAAAGCGTATGATTTAAGGGGACTTTGAGAAATTATGCTAAGTTCTGGCTCAGCATTTGGTTCTGGTATGTAATAAAAACTCTCAGGCTCACTTAATATAGACTGATAATTGTTTTCATAATAGAAAGTTTGAATCTGATTCATACCGTGCTTCAATTCACTGCTTAGTTGATAATTAAGATCTTGATCAATTAACAACTTGATCTCTTCGGGATTCTTGATGACATGAAAAGCCAAATCTGGTTTCTTTGGGGCTTTTGGTCTAATTTTGAGGATTTGATTAGCTTTAATGATTTTGCTCTTGAGATAGCGCGAGCGCACCTGCAGCGCCAAATCCCAGTCACCATAAGTAATTGCTTGAGGTGCTTCTACTGTGAGCGTGTCTCCTTCTGCTGCGATGACATTTAGTTTGATTTTGTTATTGGTGATTAATTTGTGGGCGGTTGGATAATTTTTGATAAATCCGGAACCGTGTATTTTGAAAATACTTTGTGGTGTGTTGAGGCTGGGTTCTATATTGGTGATTGTCGGGTTCGGTAAATACTTAGCCTCTATATCTTGCACGCAAGCGAGCAAAACAAAAATCCAAAACCAAAATCCAAAATTATTTTTCATGTTCGTACTCCTTTAAGTAACTGATTACAATTGCGTTTTGTGAGTTCTTGCGAGAACCAGGCTCCAGTTCTGGCATCCAAATCTGCAGTAAATTTTTCTAATTCTAAGAATCTATCTCTTTCTATAGGCTCTTCGTTGATTTGTGCGATATGAAGATCATTTAGTAGAGATTTTCTGTTGAAATATATTTGTGTGACTTCTGTAAGTAAATTCTCCCTAATGCTGGCTGTGAGTCTTGCGCTAGTATTGATGTCGTTTATTTCTGGATCATAAATTAAATTACCTAGTTTCCAGTTTAGACTTAAACCTGCGGTGAATTGATTATCGTCTCTATTAATATCACTTCTATCAAAGCCACTACTGATACTGCTTGTGTTTGAATTATAACTATCACCACCAGCTTTTCTGATTTCGATTAATGCTTGATTGTTTCTATCTACATAGGTCTGAAACTCAGGTAAAATATTTCTGATTTTTGCTTTACGTCTATAACCATCAAAATCTTTACCATCAGGAATACCAGCAAATTTCATAGACTCGATTTGTAATTCTTGTATACTAGGCTCACAACTGAAAAAATCAATATTCGATAAATCAATTGTTGTACTTTTGCTTGCATTCGGGATTTCATTTGGGTTTTCGTTTATCACGGATGTATCACTGGGACTAACTTCTATGATTTGTCCTTGACTAGTAGCTATCCCAAAAACACCTGGTTTAAAAGGATGTTGATCAAAAGCTCTTATATCCAAAATCGCATTTTCGTTTTTGTTGTAGTTAACAAGATCTAGATTTTGCCATTGATTTTTCAATGCAATATTTCCAAAATATATTCCCGTGTCAGTTATTAGATAGAGTTTCTCGTCAAATTCTCCTAGTTCTTTGATCTTGTGATAGCCATATTGATTAGCTTTGAACCCGGAGTTCGATCTGATCCAGCTTTGACCCTTATTACTGCTGGTGTAAACACCACCTGCGCCAGGTAGAAAAATATAATCAATTTTGTTATTGATGATTTTGCGATAAAATCTACCAAGATTATAGTTGCCATCAGGATCTAGTCTGAGACCGTTGTTGCGTCTGTTCCAATTTTTTTGTTTGAGATCATGGTAATAAAAACCTTGTGAGCTGATTGCGTATAAAATATTTTTATGATTTGGACTGAGAATGAAATACCTAGAGTCTCGCGGACTATTCGCTTCTATTTGCCAGTAGTATTCATCTGTATTTTTGCTAGGTATGGGACTGCGATAAAGACCAGAGACGCAGGCAAGAAAAAGTTCTTTAGTGGTTTTTTCTAAATGAAAACATTCTTCTTTGGAAAAAATCCTTCTATAGTTTTGAAAAACACCACTGTCGCTCAAAAGATAAAAGTCATTTTTATCGATGATGATATTGTTGATTTTGGCTTCGCCATTGTTTGAGTTGATGAGTTTAATTGGATCAAAATTATAGTAAAGCTGACCTTGGCTGGTATACAGAATACCGTCTTTGTAATAGCGAAAATTTTCAATTGGACTAGCCGAATTGGTTTGCATCAATAATCTCGATTCAGTATTACTCGTTATTTGTCCTTGAGCAGGGCTAAAAAATAAAAAAATACTCAATAGCCAAGCGTAAATTAGTTTTCTTGTAGTATTCTTAGATTTATCGTATTGGGGAGTAGCCAAGCGGTAAGGCAGTGGGTTTTGGTCCCGCCATTCCTGGGTTCGAATCCTAGCTCCCCAGCCATTATTTAACATACTTAAGTCCTTTGAGCAGTTTGTTTATATTCGGGCTTTGTTTTTCTTGTTTTTTTTGATGATGAGTTGTGCTCTTGAGTTGCTCTCTGGAAGAGAGTTCTAGCACTTCTGCTTCAAGGTTTTCTTGATCGATTTTGCCGATGATGTTTTTAATTAGTGTTGAATATCTTTTCATGGGAGAGAATTTTCACATTTCTTCTGTTCAAAAGTAAGGGGTCAAGTGGTCAGCAGACGGTTAAGACCTACCCCTAATTTATTTCTTCGTTGAAACACATAGTCTTCGTTGAAAGAGCAAAAACAAACTAAAGAGAATATGCTACTATATTATCTTGCTATGGTTAGTACGGGAAGTATAGGGACTTATATTGATTCATTCTTTAGACATTATAGGTTTGATCCTTGCCAGCCGGCAGATCCAAACAAAAGCAATTATCAAGCTTTATGTGCTGACATTGTTCAAAAATTAACTGATTTCCAGATTTCAACTGCAACGAAATCTATGTCAAAGCCTGAAATAGTAGAACTACTGCCTGCCGAAGTTAAAAGCTTAGATCCTAAATTAACCCATGAAGATAAATCTATAAGAATATTTTTAACTAAACTTTTAAAATTAAAAGGATCCTGGATAAAACTTGAGGCAGTTGATGATTATTATTCCTTAGAGCTAAAAGGTGGGTATAGGCTATGTTTTGTCTATGATCCAACACGAGGACAAACTACAAACAAAGGCCCTTTTGCAGATATTGTTTTATATAATTCATCTGATAAGAAAGAACTAGCGTTACTTGCAGCACAATAATTAATTATTCAAACGCGCACCCTTATATCTGTAAGATATAATGTCTTTTATGCTCAGTTTTACTAATTCGCTAAGTGGTTCAAGCAAGGACTTGAATTCACATCTAGCGGAAAAACAGATATTTCGCAATAAAACTATTGCTTTGATGGACTGCAATAATTTTTTTGTTTCTTGTGAAAGGTCAGTGAAACCATATTTGAAAAATCGTCCAGTGGTCGTTCTTTCAAATAATGATGCTTGTGTAATTGCTCGCTCGAATGAAGCGAAGGCTCTTGGTATCAAAATGGGAGAACCTGTTTTTCAGTGCAGAGAGCTTTTGCAAAGACACAACGTCGTCACTTGCACTGGCAATTTTAAGCTCTATGATGCAATCTCTAAGCGCATTATGCGTATCTTGGCTCGCTTGACTTACGAGCTAGAAGTTTATTCTATAGATGAGGCTTTTTTCACATTGAGTGCAAATCAGTCTCTTGAAGATGCACTGGAAATCAAAAATATCATAGAGAAACAAACTTCTATCCCTGTATCTATCGGTATCGCGCGTACCAAGACTTTGGCGAAAATTGCTAATCATATCGCCAAGAAAGATATACTCGGAGTCGCTAGCTTGTACGCTCCTGATGATGTGCAAGATGCACTAATTGATTATCATTTGGCAGATATTCCGGTTGATGAAGTGTGGGGTATCGGACGAGCTTATGCTAAGTCTCTGAAAATGTTTGGTGTGAGGACAGCACTTGATCTAAAGTATGCCAATCGCCGTTGGCTAAGACAAGAATTGAAAGTCAATGGCTTGAAAACTGCAATGGAACTTAATGGATATCTATGTTTGCCTTTGAGTGCAGATGTAAACGATGTCAAAAGTGTGATGCATTCAAGATCTTTTAGTCACAAAATTTCTTCTTATTCAGAGTTGGAGCATATCATTGCTAAATTTGCACTAGAAGCTAGTGCAAGATTGAGAGAACAAAAAAAACTTGCAACTCGTATTGGAGTTTTTGCAAATATCGCTGATGATGATTTTAGTTGGCGAGGTCGCTTTGTTGAGGCATCCAACAAATTACTAATGCCGAGTGATTATCCTGCCAAATTATCCACTGCTGCTAAATCAGCCTTTGCCAAGATTTATGAGAAAGGAGGACTTTATAGGCGCTTGGGTTTGATTCTTACTGAGCTAACTGATTTGGATTCGATTCAATTGCCCTTAATTGAGGGAGTTGATGGTTTATTGGAAAGATCAGAAGCAGAAGCACGCTTAATCTCTTCGGTAGACCAAATTAATAGGAAATTTGGTGTTAATACGCTATTGCCGTTATCGGCTAAGCTAGCTACAAAATCTAAATAAAAATTGATTTTTTCTTACTAGTCTTAACCTTGAAATCCAGCCATGGTATATTTTATTGCTTGTGGGCTGAGTTTATCCACACTTGTTTTTAGTAACAAGTCGACAGGCGCCTGTAGCTCAGCGGTAGAGCACTCGGCTTTTAACCGATTGGTCGAAAGTTCAAATCTTTCCAGGCGCACCATTTTAACTGATGAACACAACGAAACGGTTTGCACGTCATGCTAAGCGTAGCGAAGCATCTCATAATTGAAATTGTGCATATTGCTTAGTGCGCAAAATCGACACGCCCGTGTCGATTTTGCTTTCTTAACCGTCTGCTGACCACTTGACCCCTTACTTTTCATAAACCTGGATTGTATATTTTGACACATGAAAGAAAGTATTAAATCAAATTTTCAATTGATGGTTATTTTTGCAGTTGCTCTTATGACACCTCTGTCAAGCTGGTTGCTTGAATTAAGTTTACAGAGAGTGATTTTGAATTTTATGACCATATTCTGGTTATTAATTGATATTGTTCTTTTCAAAGCAGGCTTTCAATTGATTCAAGAAGCTTATACTGCAATAATAGTTGAGGAGAATAAAAATGACTTTTAAAGAAATCCTGTCACAAATAACCATTTGGCAACTCTTGCAGCCAGTTTTATTTTTGGCTCTTGTATTTTATTTTCGTTATTGCATGCTGCCAAAATTAGGTTCGGATGCCTTAAAAAGAAATAGGAAAGAATCTCTTCAGCCGAACTCTTACAACGATTTAAAGTAAGATATAGAGATGAGCACGGGACTTCTTGCCTTACTCGATGATGTTGTTGCACTTGTTAAAGCAAGTGCTATCAGTCTTGATGACATAGGATTACAAGTCAGTAAGACCAGCACAAAAGTCTCAGGGATTGTGATTGACGATGCGGCAGTCACACCAAAATATGTTATAGGACTTGACCCAAGCAAAGAGCTTAGCATCATCTGGCATATTGCCAAAAACTCTCTTATAAACAAATTTCTCATCTTGATACCAGCAATATTAGTTTTTGGTTTTTATTTACCATGGCTAATCAAGCCACTTTTAATGTTTGGTGGATTATTCCTGTGCTACGAAGGCTATCATAAACTACATGAAATTTTCTTTCCTCATAATAGAGAAGCACAAAACGTCATTGAAATCTCAGTCGATGAGCTTGAAAAGATTCGTAAGGATAGTGCTGTTAGAACGGATTTTGTATTATCTGCGGAGATAGTTGCGATCGCTTACGCTACTGTCCTTGAGACTAGTTTATTAAATCAAATTATTGTACTTCTAGCTGTCAGCTTGATTATGACAATTGGAGTTTATAGTGTCGTTGCAATAATAGTAAAACTTGATGATATTGGCTTAAGTATGGCAAAATCAAAATCCGTTTTCTTGAAGCAAATTGGTGTACTAATAGTACAAACGATGCCAGGTTTATTATTGCTTTTGAGTTATATTGGCGTTACTGCGATGCTTTGGGTTGGAGCTGGAATATTTGTGCATAATATTAAAGTTCTTGAAGATGCACTTCATAGCTTGCACTTAACTTGGATATTTGAAACATTGTTACAAATTGTGTTTGCTACTTGCTTAGGAGCGTTGAGTGCTTTGAGCTTAAGGATTTTAAAAATAAGCTAAGTTGAGTTACGATACCAATTTCTCTAAACCACAAGCTAGAAGCTGCGTGTATTTGTGAATGAGTTTTTCGACTGATTTAGCTTTAGAGAGAGAAAGCTTATCATTCAATGATAGAACCATTATTCCATGCAAGCATGACCAAAGAATTTGGCTTGCAGATAGTGCGTCACTATTTTTGAGACCAAAATTTTTGAAATTCAGTTCAAGTAATTTAAAAATTTTATCGACTTTCACTTGATACCATTCTGGAAGTTCTTTTTTAGTGCTTTGCGTGTAACTGAAATCATACAAAGCATGCCAGCGATTATAATTCAATAAACTATAATTCAAATACGCTTCACAAAGTTCGTTCAATGATTTTTCCAAATACTTTTTATTCAGCGACAATGACGAGAGAACACAATAAATTTGATCTAAAGTCTGTTCATTTAAGCGTAAAATCAATTCGGGGAAATCTTCATAAAAGTTATGCACTGTCCCATGAGTGTAATTGATTTTTGCAGCAATTTTTCTTGTAGTGACAGCAGCTAATCCTTCTTTTTCTAGAAGTTCATTTGCGCTATTCAAAATTAATTGTTCTAGTTCTGATCTCGAATGTTCTCCACGTCTAGGCATGATTTATATTATACACTGTAGGGTATTACCCCTATGACATTTGTTTTTATCTATAAATTGATATAAATACTGCAAAAAGCTTAGCTTTATATTAACTATACTGTGTATAATATATCAATACTATACAGCGTATAGTTAAGGAGACGAAGTTTATGAGAAGAGTAATATTGCTGATGTTATGTGTCTGTATTTTGAGTGCAAACACAGTATTGGCCAAAAATAATGAAGAGCAATATTTGGCAAAACCATATCGTTTAATTAAAAAAGATATGAAGATTAAAGCTAAGCTAGTACAGGACGTATACGACGAAGATGTTTTGGTTCTAAAGAAATATACAGTTCTCGTATTTAAGATAGCTGAATATGATCAAAAAAATAGAAGAGTGAGATATGAGGTTCAACCAGTTGAAGGTTTGAATCATAGTTTATATAAGTTTGAGTGCTTGGATTGTGAGGTTCAATTAAGACCAGATCAGAGAATCACAGCGTTACATGGCGGTGCTTTTACCATTTCTGGAGCGACTACGGGTCTAGGTCTCTTCTTAGTATCTTTGGAACCGGTTGCAGATGCATGGATATCTACTGCAGCTGTTGGAACTGTATTTCTAGCAGCCAGTGTACCTATGTGGCTAATAGCATTGTCCCTCCGCAATAATACCAAAGATATTCTAGGAGTGAATACCAGGAGAGGTTTGAGGCTCAAATTAGTTAAAGAGTAAAAGAATATCTCTGTGTAGATAAGTTCACTCAATCAAGCATTATGTGAATGCCACATTTCACGAAAAGAATTTTCAAGATCCCTAGCAAATTCTTGTGTGTCACAAATACAAGATGCCAAGTATTTTTGACGTATGTTTTTTTTGTAATTGCTGATCGCTTCTTTATCCATTGCAAGTGAAATTGCCTTGTTGATATATTCTTCTTTGCTATTAACAACAAACTCAGGGAAACCAGCATTATGCAAAATAGACGAACTGATACGGTGTGACATTCTGCCCCCCTTGATATTAATAATGGGAGTACTCATCCAAAGAGTATCGTGAGTCGTGGTGCCGCCACCTAGCGGAAAAGGATCAATTGATATATCGATGCGGTTAAAGGCTTCTAAATATTTGACTTTGTTGGTATCGTGTTTCTCTAAAATAAGTCGATCAGTTTTGATTCCTTTGTCTTTGAAAAACCCCATAATTCTATTTTCTTGTATTTCATCACAAAATATTTTTGATTTGATAAGCAGTTTTGAATCTGTGAATTTCAATAACAACTCAGCCCAAGCTTCTAAAACATATTTGTTGATTTTCAGGAAATTATTGAAACTGCCAAAAGTTATATAGCCATTGCTTTTGCACGGAGCTTCAGCAACTACAATGTCTAGATCAGGTGCGGTAAATGGCGCAAAGGTTTTTGGCAATCTGAAAACTTTTTCGATATATTGATTTTCTTCTCCTTCAAATACTAAATAAGGATCAGAGATCATATAGTCAATTTGAGGTAAACCCATGGGACCTGTTTGTCCAAGCCATGTGACTTGTACTGGGCTTGGTTTTTGAGCAAATAGTCCAAGTCGATTCAAGGCAGTATGCCCAGAAAGATCTACGAGAATATCAATACGATCTTTTTTAATTAACTCTGCTACGTCTTTGTCATTTAATTGTTTGATATTAGTCCACTGATAGACTTCTTCTTTCCAAAGTAAACTGGCTTCATCTTCGATATTATTGCAATAACAAAAAATCTTGAGCGATTCCTTATTCAGGTTTGCAAATAGTCCTCTTAGCCAAAAAAACAAAGCATGTTTCTTAAAATCTCCAGACACAAAACCGATATTGAGATTAGGTTTTGTAGGACTTAAATCTAGATATGAAAAATCATACTTAATTTGTTTTTGAGTTGCAAGCTCTGGGAAAAATGTTTTGTAAAAATTATTGGCAGCGACTAAAGTCTCTTCAGGACTATGCTCTAGGCTATAATGCAGGTGCATAATAAGATTATTATGGGCAACTGCATTATATGGATTGAATTCAATTTGTTTTTTTTTATACTCTATGGCTTGTTCTGGTTCGCCCGTTTCTGAATAAAC
>JAJTHA010000115.1 GCA_021299565.1 Candidatus Caenarcanales bacterium | reverse complement strand
GAAAAAGAATTTAATAACTTAGAAGAAGTTTATAACGAAGAATACTCTCAAGATAGTTTTGAGACCAATTCAGAAAGACGACTTGGTAAGCGTCGCCGCTCTAAAGCCGCTCCAGAATACAGTCAGGAAGACCTTTTTGAGTTATTAAAGTATTTAGATGAATCGATTGAAGGCTTTGCTGATCTTGCCGAAAACTCCAAAGAAGAAGAGTTTGAAAACTGGAACAAATGGTTCAAAAAGAAAAAACAACAACCACCAAAAGCTGATCCTGGTCAGGTTTTTTATGTGCGTGAAGAATATAATGCAAAACGTTCTCCACATATGTGGAAGTCTAATCCTAATCGTAGATGGATACTTGCATTTGGCAACAATCCTATAAATAATGTTGTTGCAACTAATTTGTATAAATATCAGAATGAAACTATTTCTAAAGATGCTTAGGCACTAAAACCATTAGACCCATACATTCAATTTTTCGCCGCATAATGCCGCATCAAGCATGTCGGCAATTGTGCCCCATCCTAGAGACTCAAGTGCCAACCTAAACTTTTTGCGTTTTTTATCTAATTTCTGTAAAATTTGTTTTTTGAGTTTACCGACTGCTTTCTGCCCAGAGAGCACTTCAGCACCCAAAAAACTTGGTATGTTCGAACTGATTCTATCGCTGATTTGACTAAATTTATCGCGAAGATTGCCCACAAATGAGCCTTCTTTCGCAAATTCAGCGAGAGATTTATGTAGGTTACTAATTGCTTGGTTTGCCATGTTGATAAACATATAAGGCAAGATCCTTAACCTATTTGACAATTAATTTGAAAAAATCTTACTGATTTTGCACAAAAGTTTTTTTAGAGGGTTTGTTTTCCTGCTTCGGTCTAGCAATAGCCACATTACCATCCGGTACATCATCGGTAATGACCGAGCCAGCAGCGACCGTCGCATTTTCACCAAGCGTAACAGGCGCAACCAGAACTGAATTTGCGCCAGTAGATGAATTAGATTTGATAGTAGTCTGATGCTTTTCACCAGTACGATGATCATAATTTGCAACAACTGTACCAGCACCAATATTAACGTTGCTTTTGATTTTGGCATCTCCAATATAACTCAAATGCGACGCGGCTGATTTTTCACCAATAAAAGAATTTTTGACCTCAACAAAACTACCAATTTTGACATTGGTGCTAATATCGCAACCACCTCTAACATGCGCAAAAGGGCCTATATTACAATCCGTACCAATACTGCTTCTTGAGATCAATGATTGGATGACGGTAGAGTTCGCGCCAATTTCCGCTGGTCCAAAAATTGTAACCCCTGGTCCAATCTGACAATTTTCTCCAATGACAACTCGTCTCTGGATATAAGTTCCAGGATATATCACGGTATCTTTGCCAATATCAGCATCTGGACTGATCATAGTGTTACTAGGATCAACTACGGTAATGCCATTAATCATCAATTCTTGCAAATTCGCTTCGTTCATTAATTTCCAAACTAGCGCCAAGTCCTCTCTAGTATTGACTCCCATGACTTCATATGGATTACGCAACTGACAGCCAGAGCAGGAAAGCGCCTGAGAATAAGCCCAAGCAGCAAGATCAGTCAGATAGTACTCTTCTTGTGCGTTGTTGCTGGAAAGCTTTTCTAGACCTGGTTTCACAGTATTCCACTCAAGACAATAAACACCAGCGTTGATTTCTATAATTTTTTTCTCCGCCTCAGAACAATCTTTTTCTTCTTTAATTGCCATGATAGAACCATCTTTACGAATGATTCTGCCGTAACCTTCAGGTCTTTCTAAATCACAAGTCAACATGGTCATATCCAAAATATTGTCATTGTGAAAATTCACCAAGTCATTTATAGTTTCTGATTTGATCAAAGGCGAATCACCATTTATCACCAAAACAGTTCCTTCGTAATCAGCGAGTGCCTCTCTGCACATCATCAAAGCATGCCCAGTGCCAAGCTGTTCTTCTTGAATCACGGTAGTAACAGGATATGCGTGCAAAAAGCTCTGAACCATATCCGCTCTGTATCCACAAACTACAATAATTTCCTCAAGCTCTACTTCGGCAAGACTATCTAAAACCCAAGATAAAATTGGCTTATCAAAAACCCTATGTAAAACTTTTGGGGTTTTCGATTTTAGGCGACTTCCGCGCCCTGCTGCTAAAACTACTGCTTTCATCAAGTTTGAATTGTAACTTATTCGCCTAGCAACAATGACATGGGCATGTCATTGTTGCGCTCTCAATTATATGCACCCGCTCCGCTGGGCTCAGGCAACACATTTTGCTGGCGAGCACTCGCAAAATGTGTTCCTTCGCCTATTCGCTTCGCTAAAACAAAAGCAACTTTGGCAAATTTATGAAAATTCGAAGAGTCGCAGATAAAGCGATAGTGATCTTAACAATTTCTTAAGCATGTAAAGACTGGACATATGCATTCGACTTTGATAGCATGGATAGAACTAGAGTATTTCACTCATCACACATCTTTCCAAGTTTCTGTATCAAACTTGGTTTTCAAAAGATCTCAATCCCTCGTGCCAAGCACAGTCCAGAGATCCTGAGAAGTAAAAACCGGTTTTTGACAGCTTGTTCATGATTCTTATCTGAACCGTAACCGTTAACCAAATTACCTTAAAGAAAGAATTTGCTAACAAGCTTGTCGAATTTTAATCTGAGCCCATAAGAGACAAACAAAAAACAACAATGATAGGAACCCTACTAGCAGCAGCAACAGCACCAATCGCTTCATATGTTTTGAACCAAAAGAGCGTTCAACAGTCTGCTGCTGCTATGGAAAGACGCTTCGTAGAAGCTCTTTTTAAACAAATAGAGGAAAATGCTCCTATTCAGAGAATCTCTAGAGATTCTAACGAGATGCAATCTTTGCATCAAGCAGCTTGAGCCAAGCTAGCTTGAGAAGATCTGGTATCGGCTTTGTTATCAGTAATTTTAACTAATTCAACTCCGGAGACTAATTGCTTGATTTGATCAATTTGTTTGCTTTTATAAAGATCAATGATTTGTCTATTTAGTTCTTGGTTTTCTGCGCTTGGCTTAATCAAACCGTTCTCTAGTCCGAGTTCATTGATGATTTTTAAGGCTTGGTTTTTCAAGTCAACCAAGGCATTTCTGGCTTCAACTTTTTTAGCCACACTAGCTTCAAAATCTTTGGCATCTTGATCGCAGCGTTTTATCAAATTCACAATATCAATTGGCATCATAGCCAATTTTTTGACAAATAATCCAAGCGCACTCGCAATACCGTGACTACCATATTTAGCTTCCAGAGCTGGATCCAATTTGTCCTTGGCAGCGGTTTCTGGGTTGCGAATATCAACATCGTACATATTTGGAATTTTGGCGTCAAATAAACCTAAAATAGGTCCATAAAGATTTTGCGCCAAGAATTTAAACACAGGTCTTGTTGCCTTGTCGTAAACATCCATTAATGGTCTAGCTAATTTATTAGAAATATATTTCCATTCGTCGTCCATTCTATCTCCCTTAGCAATATTGATTAATCCAGAAGAAAGAAAAGTAGCTGGTATCTCTGCAACAATTCTTAGTACGTTGGCGATAGCTGCACCATTAATTGGAACCGTCTTAGCAAGAGTAGCACCAGCCCAATCGCAGCAATATTGGACTATCGGAACTATAGTTTTTTCAACTACTGCTGTTCTAAAACATGCATCAAAGTTCTTACCTGTATGCCTCAACATACCTGCAGCATTGTGCAAAAGTGATGTATTCTGCCTGCAAAGAGTTGTAAAGGCTGTGGCAATAGCTCCTCTTGTAAAAGTTCTAGCTTTTTCAAAACCAAAAGAAGCAGTAGCTCTTGGCAAAAAGAACGAACCAATAAAGGTACCACCAGTTACCATTAACAATCTTGAAAGATCTACTTTTCTATTACTATAAAGAACTTTTGGTTTTTCTTTTTCAGTATCAGAGTCTTTGTCATAATATTTTTCCATCAAAACTTGACCTTTATCATCTGTTTCAAAAATCAAATTGCCCTCTTTATCTGTTAAGGCTTGCTTATTATAAATCCCCAAGACTTTCTGCAAAACCTTATCAGCGACTGGCATTACACCAGATTCAAATTTCACCTGGACCCAATCACACAAATCCAAAAACCATGATGGGTGTTCATCCATGGCTTTTTTGATTTCTTTTTCTTGTGAGCTTTGATTATTTTCAGCTGATTTTTTGTTTACACCTTGCCCAGACGTTGCAGCCCTAGTAATTAAGTTGATTGGGACAGTTATTAATTGAGAAGAAATTTCTGGAGGTAGATACAAAGGCATTCCCAAAAATTTATAATTACCACTAAACAGCCTTACAGCAAGAGTTCCACCAAAATCTGTTAATAATCTTGCTGGCAATGAATCAATAATGTTTCTGTATAAGATAGATTGCCAAGTTTGGCTTTTATCTCTGAGCATGCCTTTCAGCACATCCGTAAAAAGGCTTCCAGTAAGTATTTTGGCTATGGTTTTTAATTGGTCATTAAATAGTCCAAGAATAAAAGATTTCTCTTGAGGAAGTGGGACGTTATCCGAATCAGATAAAACATCAAACTTTTTCTTTTTAGGATTGGCTTTCTGGGGCTTTTCATTACGTGAATTAGCCTGGCCTTGGGTAATTTTGTCATTACTTGGATAGGCATTATTAATTTTTCTTCTAATTGGTATTGTGGAAGCCACTATAACCGTTAACCATAAATAATTTTAGCGAAGATCATGCTTATTTGTCTTAACGAATATGCAAAATTAATTAAAATGTTGAAAAGCCTTGCTATTAATGAGTTTTTCCCCATTTGAGAAATAAACCTGTGGCTTATCGGAGTTTCTTAATGCCTTGCCAATTGGGTGAAAACCCTGAGGCACAAATTCGCTTGCTAGTAGGAGCTGATAATCTTCTCCGCCATAAAGTGCGGTTTCTAAATCTATATATTCATCCTTTGGGATAGCTTGCGAATCAAGATCTATATCAATATTGCTTTGTAAAGCAATCTCCATCAAGGCTTGAGCCAGTCCATCACTAGTATCCATCAAAGCTCCTCGCGATAAACCTTGCAACGAATCGTACAAATCAGTTCTAGGAGAGGGTCTCAAGTGATATTGCTTATCAAGTGGGTTTTTGGTTTTGAGAAAATTAGCGCTATTACCCGATTTGCCGCTAATAGAAATTATATCGCCGACTTGAGCCCCACTACGATACAGTGGTGATAAGGCTTTTCCGACAATAGCGACAGAAATACTAGTGTGATTTTTATCAGCACAAAGATCTCCACCAATGATTTTCACTTGATCGTGTTTAGTAGCACAATCTTGCAGTCCTTGATAAAACTCTTTTATCCATTGGCTTTTGTCTTCAATATTTTGAGACAAGTTAATGCCCACGAGTGCATAAAGCGCCTTGCCTCGCATTGCAATAATATCTGAAATATTGACAGCAAGAGACTTCCACCCAATATCATAAGACGTGAAATAATCCTGCTCAAAATGCGTATGTTCAACAAAATTATCCAAGCTAAACAAGAAGTTCTCATCGCCAATTTTAATAACAGCCGCATCATCACCGATATACTCAGACTTGGTAATAGACTTGATGATATTGATTAATTTGGCTTCTTCGGTCACTAAAATCAATTGTAGCGACTATAATTACTATCATGCGAGCGATTTATCCAGGAAGTTTCAATCCAATTAGCCTTGGGCATCTGGATATCATCCATAGAGCTAGCAAGATTTTTGAGCACCTATTGATTCTCGTTGCGGACAATCACGAAAAATCAAATCAAATTGGTAGTGAAGAAAGAATCAAGCTTATTAAAGAATCTATCGGCGATCTAAACAACGTAGAAGTCAGAGCTCATAAGGGTTTGGTTGTAGATTATGCTAAAACAAATGGTTATAAAGTGCTGCTCAGAGGCATTAGAGGGGCTTCTGATTTTGAATCTGAGCTTGAAATGTCACAAATCAACCATGCACTTAGCGATGGGCTTGAAACTATTTTTCTAATGACCAGCCCGCAGCATTCTTTTATCAGATCATCCAGAGTTTGGGAATTAGTGAGGTTTGGCGGGGATTTAAGCAAGTTAGTACCAGCCAATGTCGCTGTCTATTTAACAGAGTTGCTGAAAAATGATATTACATTTTTCACCAGACCAACAAAATAATTGCTAAAAGCCAAAAACATATATTACAATATCGGTAGTGGATATTTATAGCAAAATTGATGAAATTGGTGAATATATACAACAGGCAAAGGTTGTGCCAGTAATTAATCAAAAACTTTTGGATGCTGAGTATCTAATGAAAGCTCTTGAAGAATTGTACGCTTCTATCCCTGCTGAAATTAAGCAAGCCAAAGAGCTTGTTGATCAAGTGAAACTTGCTCAACAAAAAACTAAAGAAGAAGCAGAGATGATGATGTCTCATGCAAAAAACGAATGTGAACGTATGATTGTGCAGGCACAAAACGAATCACAAAGACTTTTGAATAATCATGAAATCCGTTCAATGGCTGAAGAACAAGCTCATTATATAGAACAGCAAGTTTGCAATGAACTTGAGCAAATGAAACAAGAAGCATTTGGTGAAGTTGAAGAATTGAGAAGACAAACTATTGAAAAAGCTCGCGAACTAGAAGAAAGAGCTTTACAAAAAGCTCATGAAGTAAAAGCAAATGCTGATAAATACGCTGAAGATGTATTGAATCAGGTTGATTCGACTTTGGCTCAGATGCAAAACATCAGTAGAGCTGGTAGAAGATTTTTTGCTGACAGACGTGACAAAGATGTCATGAATAAAGCTGCTTACAATTAATTAATTATTCCTGGGTTTCATCGAGCGACAACTTTTGCTAGTATTTCATTTGTCCATTGCTTAGAATTTCTTGTTGGTCGAGAAATTGTTCAGAGCAAGGCTTGCGAGTCCGAGCTACCCGGAGTTTACTGGGTGGTAAATGAGGATAGCGAGGACGAGCGTAACGCAGCTATGGACAATTTCCAGACCAACGCCATGCGGAAGTGGCTCAGTGGTAGAGCATCTCCTTGCCAAGGAGAGGGTCGTGGGTTCGAATCCCATCTTCCGCTCCATTTTTATTGTGAGATTAATAAGCTTCGTCATCCTGATAAGCAACAACAGTCAATTTGACAAACAATCCACTTTTCAGAATCAGCGAAGCGTGTAGGCGAAGGCACACATTTTACGAGTGCTCGCCAGTAAAATGTGTTGCCTGAGCCCAGCGGAGCGGGTGCAAAGAATTTAGTTAGCAAAAATACATGACAATGTCTTTTTTGCTAACTATTAAATCATTAGGAAATAAGCCATTATGTGGCTTCAAAATATTAAAATGTTTACTTATGTCTGAATTAGTACTAGATCTAGAAAAAGAATTCGCGAAAATGCTCACCAAAACACCAGCAATAGCTGACTTTGCAATGGGCCAGATTATCAAAGGTAAAATCCTACATTTTGAAAAAGATGGAGTGATTGTTGATATCGGCGCTAAAGCGGAAGCGTTCCTACCTTACAAAGAAATCGTCAATAAAGAAGACGAGACCAAACCAGAAGAAATTTTGCAAATTGGTGCAGAATATGAATTTTATATACTCAAAGAAGCAGCAGAAAAATCTGCTCTATTGTTGTCTTACAAAAGAGTGGCTCAAGCAAGAGGCTGGGTTAGACTTGAAGAAATCAAAACTAAAGACGAAACTCTTGAGGGTGAAGTTATATCACTCGTCAAAGGTGGTCTTGTAGTAGAGGCTTACGGAGTCAGAGGCTTTATTCCTGCATCTCAATTGCGTTTGAGAGGCGAAGCGAATAATGTCAAAGGCAGCAAAATCGAGTTCAAAATTCTTGAGCTTGATAAGCGCAAAGGCAAACTTATTTGCTCACAAAAAGTTGCGATGGAAGAAGAAAAATCTGATCTTCGCGAAAAAGCAATCAACGAGCTTGAAATCGGACAAGTTGTTTCTGGTGAAGTTGTTAGAGTTGCTGAGTTTGGTGCGTTTATCGATATCGGTGGTATTGATGGCTTGCTTCCAGTATCTGAAATTTCATGGCAGCGTATCGCTCACCCACGTGAAGTACTTAGCTCTGGAGACAAAATTTCAGTTAAAGTTCTTAAAATTGACAAAGCTACTAAGAAAATTTCTTTATCACTTAAGCGTTTGCAACCGGATCCTTGGACAGAAATTGAAGGCAAATTTGCTGAAGGAATGGTTGTTAAAGGTAAAGTTGTTAAGCTTGCAGTATTTGGTGTGTTTGTTGAAATCTACCCAGGAGTTGAAGCGTTGTTACCAGTATCTGAAATCACTGGTGAAGAGCAAGATCCAAATCCTGATCAGTATTTGAAAGCTGGTGATGAAGTTGAAGTTCTTATCAAGAGATTTT
>JAJTHA010000196.1 GCA_021299565.1 Candidatus Caenarcanales bacterium | reverse complement strand
TAAATTTAGAGTGCTTGGTAATTACACTGTTGATGAGCAGGAAGAATTGAAACGATCTACTATTAAAACAAGAAAGAAAGTTTTGTCTCTTTCTAGCACTGAAGCTGCTGGATCTGGTTCTAAGGAACCTGCAGGTAATAAAACTGCATAGATTTAGCGCGATAGATTGATTTTTATTCGTCATCCTGAGGAGTCCCGTAGGGACGACGTCAGGATCTCATTCTAGCTTATGCATCGTGGATCCTTACGGTCGCAGCTTTGCTGCTCCCTCAGGATGACGTAACAGTTTCAGTTTAGGTATCCTGCCAATCTTAGACTAATACTGTCAAAATTCGCCAACTCCTTTTCACTCAGTTGAGATCTGCAATAGATTTCGTCTTGGCACAAAATCTTTAGGCGATTGAGGTGCATAACGGTATTGTCGATATTACCAAGCATATATTGTATCTTTGCCATTTGATAATTCGCCCACGCAGATCTAGGATTGAGTTGTAGTGAATAAGCCAAAGTTTCGATCCCTTTATCGACATTTTTCAAATTAGCCCCGCCCTCTTTGATCATTTGCATAAATGCCAATTGTGATTCTGGTAATTGCAAAATATATCGCTTGGCTGATAGCTCATGCGTTTTGTAATTGTTAGGATTAATTTTGCTAGCTTTGCTCAATAGCCAATCAGTATCTTCCAGTAATTCAACTTGGTGGCTAACAGCATACGGATAGCTTAATAAATTCAAATCAGCAAGGGCTATGTACGGCTCTTCATTAAAAGGATTCAGATGATAAGAGTTTGCAAGTAGTAGCTTTGCGTGTAAAAACTCATCTTCAATACTAGAATAAATAGCTTCTTTGTCATCGTTGTTGTCAGGCATGACGATTTGTTTGAGTTGATGCCTCAAAATATTGTAATGAATCCTTGCTTCATACAAATTGATTTTTGCCAAAATCTTTTCATCTTCAGTGAGAGTTCTGGCATGATTAGCTAATTGAATAGCAGACTCGTAAAAACCAAGAATGATAGATGATCTAATGAAATCAGTTAAATCTAAGCTTTCATGCATTTGATCAATCTCTTTTGCCGCAAGCTGTTTCAACTCATCTAAATTAGTGAAATCCGATTGCCTGAAACTAAAATCGAGTAGCGCTAAAGCTCGAAATTCTGAAGCTGTCTCTGCAAGTGATTTAGCAAGACTTCGATGTAGAGGACTTTGGAAATTGGCGTGTGCGTTAGAAAGCTTCCAGCGTGCTTGACTATCTAGATTTAAGAAGCGATTAATTGAATCTGCCGAACTGAATTTGGATAAATATTCTTCATTTGATTTGATGGTTTTGAAAAATTTGGATAGATTTTGGTAAGTATGAAACTCAATTAACATATTGTTGTCGGTGTTATATGTCAACGCTCCTGACAATAAGTCCTCTACTGAGGCAGGCGTTAGCACAAGGTTTGCCAGAAGCTCATATTCATCATGGATGCCAATATAAGCCAAATCCTGACTGAATTCTTGATCTTCAAAGATTTCTTTGAATTTATGCAAATCAATACTTAATGGTCTTTTCGAGCCAATCAAAATTAATTCTGCTGAGTTTTGTGGTTTAAAAACGATGACATTTGGAAATACTTTATGAAAAGTCTTAAGAACTATTTTAAGATACTCAGGCTCTATCGAGTAGAGCTGTAACCATTGGGCAAATGCTCCTGTGCTAGAAAGATTACGAGAAGCTAATCTCCAGAATTCCTCAGTAAATAGACCTGATGATAACCAAGGATCAGAAGGTTGCGAGATGATTAAATCATAATTGGGCAAAGTATCTTTATTGGGATTTTGAGCAAAAAGAAAACTTCTTGCATCGGCGTTATATTTGTCGATTTTGATATCTGATGAAAACTTTTTGATAAAGAATTTTTCTGCAACTTTAAAGACTAGTTTTTCTAGCTCACAAACATCAATATGACTAAGTTTGAATTTGCCACCAATTACGGCAAGCGCTTCCAAACTAATGCCAGAACCCATGCCTATTAGCAAAGCCTTTTGAGAATTGGGTTTGACTAATATTGGCAAGTAGCCTAAGAGCATTTGAGTAGACATATCAGCGCTTGAAGGAATAGACGGATCAATTGGCATGCCGGCTTCTATTTTGCCGTTGCTTTTTAAAAACACCGCGTTAAGTGTTTTATTTTCTATGACGCTAATTGTGGCGTTTAATCCCTCTTGATAAAACAAAACCTTTTCCTCAATGTCTTTGAGTTGTCCTGATCTTTGGTTGCGAAACTTCAAAGCACTATAAAGACTAGCACCAGAGCTAAGTTGTTCTGTGTTGAATCTTGGCATCAATAACATTATTAATAAGCTTGTTATGCTCAATGATATAACCAATATTTGAGATATTTTCCCTTGTTCTAGTTTGAGTGATGCAAATGCAATGCAGATTGCAATTATGATAAAAGCTTTTAACGTAAGTATTATACCCGCCCCAAAGCTTGCAAATAAAGGGATTAGCACGAAGCCAGTTATAAAAGAACCGAGAATAGCTCCAAGGGTATTTAAAAAAGATATTTTAGATATTTTTGTGCCGACGGGAGTGAATTCTTGTTCTGAACTTGAGTTCATGCTTAAGTTGATATTTTGTCCACTTACTAGATACAATATCAGGGCAAATATCATGCCCTCAACGAGAGTAACAGGCAAAGTCAAAATGAAAGCCAATAGAAATTTTATAAGATCTTGCCACAAATAAAATCCAGAATCTTTAACGAAGATATCAAAAAAGCGAGAAATTGATAAAAATATTTCAGGAAGCAAATTTACTATTGAAACAGAAAGGGCGGTTACGATAGCGAAAACAAAGAGCAAAAATTTAAAGCATGAGAAAATTTGCCATTTGTTTTTATTTATGAGGTAAATGAATGCATTTAGCAAATAAGCCCCCAGACTGATTCCCATCAAAACTGAGGCAAGGATAATGGTTAGTGAATAAGTTGACGAACCAATTACCAATGGCAGTAGTTTGCCCCAAGTGACTTCAAGTCCTAAATTAATAAAACCTAGAGCAAAACCAATAATTGCAAGTAATTTAAAATCTTCACTATAGCTAAATGTCAGATTTTTCTTAAAAGCAAGAAGATGAATTCTCGCCTCATAATATTTATAGGCAAAGTCAAAAATCATAAAAGGGTTTTTGATTTTGAATTTCAAATGATTATATATCAGTAAGCCAATTAAGCTTAAGCCAATCGAGATATTTACGGTAGCAGCGATATTGTTCGTGAGCGCTAGTCCAATATTAGGCAAAAGGCAAAAACCCGTAATAGTTACTCCAATAATGGCTCCTAGGGTATTTGTCGCATATAAATTACTCGTAATAAGCTGTTTGTTGCCATGCTCGGAAGGATTTTTTTCAACAAGGATTTCTGTAACCAGGGGGAAACTCAATCCCATTAATATAGTTGGTAGAAGTATGAATATACTTGCAAGTAAAAATTTGATGAGTACACCAAAAAAACTTAGTTCTAGGCAAAAGCTAGCAAATATTCCCCAAATCCTGCCTATGCAAGCATCAGAGAGAAATACAGGCATGCACAAAGAATAGATTCCAATAGATAATTCGATGAGTGCAAATATGATGATCAGAATATAGGTATGAGACCAATTGATGTTGTTGCTTATTTCGCCTGTATCATCTTTGTCAGTAGAGAAATATTTAGATAAAAATTCTCCAGACAAATAAGTACCGATTGCTATACCACCTATAAATACAGTAAGTAGGGTGCTAAGAGCGTAGCTGTCAGACCCAAAAATGTTTTTAAGAAATTTCACCCAGGTCAGTTCATAAACTAGAGCGCTAAAGCCGCTCAAGAAAAAACTTAGGTATAAAGCTAGTACTATCCCATAAATCAATACTCTTATAATATATACGACAATTCACAAGATAGAAAATCCATGAGATAATACGTATGTGCGTGTACTTATTATAGGCTCCGGCGCAGCGGCGCATGCTATCGCTTGGAAGCTATTATCATCCGAAAAAAGTAAAAATCACCTTGAGTTAATCGTTGCTCCTGGCAATAAGGTCTTGAATGGGTTTGCTGAATGCTTAGATATAGATACTCGAGATGTTAATCGTATTTTGGATATATCTATAGCAAGAAAAATCAATCTCACTATTGTTCTTGATGAAAGCCTTTTTGCAACTAATATTGTGGAGATTTTCCAAGAAGCCGGTAAATTGATTTTTGCTCCTGGCTTTCAATCAAGCTTAATTACTAGATCTCGTTCTCTTGCAAAAGAATTTTTTATCGATAATCATATCCCTTCAATCAAAAGTGTGATTTTTGATGATGCTAATATTGCTCTTGCGTATTTGAGCAGTGCGCAATATCCATTAAGATTACTGAGTGATAGAGTTGAATCTAACTCCAAGGCTTTATTTGTTAATAGTTTTGATGAAGTGCAAGCTTGTATCGGAGAATTTTTTAAGCAAAAATTCTTATCACAAGAGAAAAACAAAATTATTATTGAAGAACAAATAAACAAAAATATTTTCTCAATAGCCACTGTCTGTGATGGTTTTAGAGCTTTGTCTCTATCTCCCGTTCAAGCATACAAAAGCTTGAATTTGCAAGAAGATAATGGTGCTTATGCACCAACTGCCCTGATTAATGATAGAACTATGGCAATTATCAGAAAAGAAATCATCAACCCAGTTATGGCTGCACTAGAGAAGAATAATGCTCCTTATACGGGTTTTCTCTGTTTTGATATTAGCCTTAATCCAAATCCGCAACTGATACAAATTAGATCTAATTTGTGTGATTCAGAAGCACAAGTGATGCTGCCTCTTCTGGATGAAGATTTATATGAGCTTTTGCAAGCTGCCGCAAATCACGATCTAGGTCATTACAAAGACGGCCTACACAAGTTCGTTGGATCTGCTCTTGCAGTGAATATCAATAGCAGTGCTCCGGCTAATCCAAATTTGATTAATGAGATACAAGCAATATTAGAAGATATCAACCATTCATTTAGCGGCATTAATTTGGTTTACTATGGAACCAAATTAGATGAAAACCAACAAGTGATCAAAGAAGAAACCTTTGGTATCACAGCGGTTGCTGAGACTTTGGTTGAAGCTCAAATACTTGCCTATAAAATCACCGAAGCAATTGATATTCCAAATAAAGAATACGAAAAGCAAATCGGTGATCATGGACTGGTAAGCTAAAAGCTATTAGCCTTTAGTCAATTCACCAAGATCTTTACGTCTAGATTTTTCCTCTGAAACTTCGCCGTTCCAATGTTGTTCTTCTACACGTAATTCACCAAGAAGTGCTCTTGCTTGATACAATAACTGTCTTAATACATCTTGCTCAAGAGATTTGGTGTTGTCATAAATATCAAAATCTGCCACACCTTTTGCAATAGCGCCGGTTAAACCGTCGAATTGTTTGGCAGGATCTGTGCTACCAGGAACACCGGCATCACCATAAATATCTGCGATTTCTCCTAAAATTCCAGGTAAGGTTTGATCAAAGTTAATGTTCCCTGCATCTGTTCCACCAAGAATTGATTCTTGTAATCTATTCTCTAACAGTGCTATTACCTGCTGTTGCTGATCGATTTGCGATCTTACTATTGACAATCTAATTGTTGAGTTACGTCCTGAACTCGGTGATCTATCTACCATGACTCTTCTCCTTTTATGGTATGCCTCGTAAAAGTTTTATTCCTGTTACTTTGGCTATTTACTACTGCTGGATGTATCGACTACACCTTTAGCAAACTAATTACATAAGCATTAATGCACGCATCGGTTATCAAACGGTTAAATTGATGAAATTTTTTTAAAAATACTCTAAATCACCGGGAACCCAAATGCCATAATATAAAGAGATGATAAGCAGAGTTGAGTTCATTAATGATTTTTTTGATAAAGCTATCAAAGCTGAAAAGCTTTGTAGGGCTTATCTTTTCACCGGCTCAAATCATCAAGCAAAATATTTACAAGTCAAAAAACTAAATCAAACTCTTAACTGTATCTTAAATCAAGAAAATTTTTCTCAAAATCAGAGTTTTAATCTTTTTGGCGAAGAGCAAGCGGTCAAAATTCATGAAGCTTGTGGTCAATGTCAGAGCTGTCGTTGGATCGATAGTGGTGAGCATCCTAAAACACCAATAATTATTAGGGCCGAAGAATCAGGCAAAGAACAAATCAAAATTGAAACAATAAGAGACTTGCTTGAAGAATTGAATTTCAATTCACAATATATAAGGCTTATCGTTATAGACAGCGCCGATAAACTTAATAAAGAATCAGCAACTGCTTTATTGAAAAGCATAGAAGAAGCAAGAGAAAATACTATATTCTTTTTGCTCTCAGAAAGTAGGGATAAAGTTCTCAGTACCCTAATCAGCCGTGCTCAAGTATTTGACTTTGCTGATGATCTTTCGCAATCACAAGAAATGACAAATCAGTCTGATTTTAATTTTGATTCTTTGTCATCAAAACTGGAGATTATCCAAGCAGCGGAACAATTAGCCGCTAAAGAACCAAAAGAAATTAGAGATTTCCTGGAATCTCTTCAGTCGCAATACAGCTCCAAATTAGCAAGCCCTCAAAGTCTTAATGAAGCAAAAGCAATCATTAGAATAGAAGAAACACTTAGTGAACTTAGATCTTTCGTTAGACCAAAGAATAGTGTGCAATGTCTTTTGACTGACCTAAAACAGCTTGAACTGATTTGATCGCAGCTAACATTGCTAATTCACTAGATTGTTTAGAGATAAACTGACCAACTCCGACGCCATTTGCACCTGCGGCTATTGCCATTGGTACTGTCTCTGGACTTAGCCCAGAAGCTGTTATTAGATAAACATGATCAAGATTTTTACGAAGTTCTATTGTTGCAGCTAAAGTTATGCTCGCTTTTTCGATTAAACCAAGTGCAGAAGATGATTTCATTTCTGTCGCTCCTTCGCTTTGAATGATGTCCACTCCCATTGTCTCTAGTTTCTGAGCAAGAGAAATTTGCTCACTTAAAGCCAAATGTCCCGGGATAGTAACAGATACTAATGCTGATTTTCTTCTTGCAAGAACTAATTCTGTCCAGTTCAAGACCTCTGCGGCGCTTGGATATATATCTTCTTTGTGAAGAGCTTCGTAATTGCCCAGCTCTAGTACTGTAGCTCCTAATTTTTCAGCTTGGTAAAGTTCTTCTGGGTTGACTGAAGAGACTACAATCGCAATTTCGTTATTAGCTTCTTTGATCGCGGCTTCAATGATCGCCTGATCAGCGCAAATATCTAC
>JAJTHA010000037.1 GCA_021299565.1 Candidatus Caenarcanales bacterium | reverse complement strand
TTTTGTCCTTGCCGATTTTGAAAAATATCAGTGAGCGGGCTGTTTGCGCGCCGTAGTATCTATCATTTGGCAGTTCACGTTAGCCCATAGTATCTTTTTCGATTCTCATATTTTTAGTTTCTTGCATATTTTTATTGTACAGGCGCTTTTACAGGCAAAAAAGCATATGTTATTATCTGAATGGTGAGGGTTTATCGAGCAATTCAATCAAAAAAAGAATTGGGGCCAATTGATTTGAGCTCTATCAATAGAGCTAAGCAATTGTTAGAACAGAATATCTTAAAATTGCCGAAAAAATTTTTGCTAAGCCTTGAAGATTTTTTCAAATTTATTGATTCTTATATTCAGGGACCCAAAAGCAAACAATCTCTCAAGCAACAGGTGTTTAGTGCAGCAAATATTTTTTTGGATCCAAGAGATATCCCAATTGCCTTTCGTATTTTAAAAGCTTGCAATAGAGGCAGTGGTAGTTGTTCTGATATTCAAACTTTAGAAAACAAACATTTTATACAAGCTAATTGTTTTCAATATGGCTATCAAAATCCTTATTATCGAACTTCTCAATTTGAACAAGATCCAAAGTCTTTTACTCATATAGAGCTCAATTCAAGAGCTTATACCAAAAAGGATCAGGAATTAGTCGCCTTTACTAATGATATTTTAGAACATGATTTTAATTATGAGAGTGTTTCAGAAAAAAGAAATTTTGAGTTGAGGAAAAATTTTTTTGATACTGAATATGATTTCAATGAAAAATTTGATTTGATGACAAGACCTCTCAATAAATTGTTTGAAACTATTTTTGATGCTAATAATCCTGATAACGCATTATTGCTGAGATACTTAAGCATCAATCAAGATTTTCCTGGTCAAGCTAAAAGTTTTTTGGATTATTTCAGATGGTCAATGAAAACTAATGTAGGAGCGAAACTCCCGACTATAATTCGTCAGGATTCTGATTTAGAAATAGAAGCTGCTTTTAATGTTTTTAAGCAAATTTACCCAAATATTGTTTCTGATATGATCGCATCAGAAATAGAGACCCAAATTAATGTTTTTCCTATTTTAAACAGTATGCTAGATACTTTGTCAGTTCAAATGAACAAATATCAAAACTCTGATTCTTTTAAAAATCTTTCCTTTACCAAAGTTATAGACTTGGGCAATCGCATAGGTGTGCTTAGCCTTGGCAATAATGCTTTATTACCTATTTCCCAGGATCCAGAAGCAACCATGTTTGATCTAGATTCAATTAAACGCAATAACGAATCTGATCAATTTGCCTTCGAGCATAACTTAAAATTTATTCCAGCTTATCATAATGAAAAACCTAGAATAAAAACTCCAAAATATTATTCTTGGTATACTTTGCCGAAAAGTTATAATAGAGGTTTTGTTTTGATGTCTAAATCTGTCGTAAATTCGATTAATGATCCTAAAGAATTTTATGCTAAACATTTTAAGCCCTATTTAGTTAGTCCAAATTCGTGTGATTTAGCTAAAAACATTACAGCATCTATCGCACAAGCAAGCAATCCCAAAGATGCTTTGGGGCTTAATGTAGTTTTATTTAAAGAAAAGCCAGATAATGATGGAGATGATGATTTTAATGGATTTTTCCAAGGACTACCATCTGATCCTGGTGGAAGAGAATTACCAATACCAAGATCGCTTCTAGAAAAGAGAAGCAATCAAACAAAATTTGATTTTGCGGAGTCGTTAGCTGTTTAAAGCTTCTAGTGCTCTATTTGCGAGAAACTCATTTTTTAAAGTTTTATTCTTGCGATATTTCATCTCAAGAGCCTCGGGTTCATAATTTATAATCCCCCAATTAGAATTTATCGGTTGAAAATATTTTGGCTCACAACTACTAATGTAATGAGACAAAGCCCCCATCATGGTTGATCTTGGTAAATCAAAATTTGTTTTTTTTATTTGGGCAATTAAACTTCTTGCTGCCATTAATCCACTAGCAGCAGACTCCGTATAACCTTCTACTCCAGTAACCTGACCAGCAAAAAATATATTAGAGCTTTGTTTAACTCTAAAATTTGAATCAAGAAACAAAGGCGAATTGATAAAAATATTTTGATGCATAACACCATAGCGAACTATTTCAAGATTCTCCAGTCCAGGAATTAGAGCAAAAACTTTTTTCTGCTCTCCCCACTCAAGATTGGTTTGAAAACCAACAAGATTATAAAGTGAGCCCACAACATTATCCTGTCTCAATTGCACTACAGCATAAGCTCTATCATTGGGTCTGCGAGGGTCTTTGAGACCAACAGGCTTCATTGGACCAAAAGTGAGAGTTTTTTGTCCACGTTCAGCGATTGCTTCTATTGGCATGCAACCTTCGAAATAACGCATATTCTCTTTTTCGAAATCTTTTAATGGAGCTCTTTTGGCTTGAATAAGTGCTTGATAAAAATTATCAAAATCATTTTTATTATAAAAAGGACAATTGATGTAATCAGCACCATCGCCTTTATCATAGCGAGAAGCCTTAAAAGCTATATCCATATTTATACTTTCTGCTGTGATAATTGGGGCTGCTGCATCAAAAAAGTGTAAATAGCTAGACTTCGCTTCTGGATTAGTTTTCATCAAAAATTCCTGAATGCGTTTGGATAATTTGGCTGATGTCAAAGGACCAGTTGCGATAATAATTGCCTCATCATTATTGTCAATAATTTCTTGATCAAATTCTTCTCTGATAATTTTTATAGATGGATGGGATTCAAGTTTGTCAGTTATATATTTAGCAAACAAATCTCTATCAACCGCAAGAGCTTGTCCAGCAGGGACTTTTGCGTCTTTAGCTGCTTTGATAATCAAGCTATCAAAATGCTCCATTTCTCTGATTAATAATCCTCTTGCCGTTGTCAAAAATTCTGAACCTAGAGAATTAGAGCAAACTAATTCAGCAAAATTATCCGTGTGATGAGCAGGAGTTTTTACTTTTGGGCGCATTTCCCATAATTCGATTTCAAGATCTAATCCGCTGGATGCTAGTTGCCAGGCAGCTTCTGTGCCGGCGAGTCCTGCTCCAATGATTTTGATTTTATGAGGCAAGGGCTAGTGTTTCTCCTATGTTTGATTCTTGTAGATTTGCTTCGGCTATTGGTTTTGCTACAACAGTAGCTTGATAGGTGCCGTCATCTTGTTTGCGAGTGATGCGTCCAAAGTGATAAAGTGCTTTGTTGTAGAAAGGCATAACCAAGTTATCGATTATATCAGCTTGCTCTTTCGATACATAACGCTTAGCTATATCAAAGATCGCATGGATAGCATAATAGATACCAGTTTTCTTTTCGTCTTCATCCTTGCGCCAGAATAATTCCAAATCAACTAAAACGCCAGCTATATTTCTAATAGTTCCAACGACTTTATCGATCATATTTCTTCTAGAACCATTTAGTAGTCCAATAATTCCCATGAGTGCTTGAATGTGTGAAGCTAAAGCCATTGTATGTCCCTCGTCTTTGTCAAACTTGAATAATTTTCGATTTGGTCCAGCAAAGGAACTAGTATAAGTTTCAATGAAGAATTTTCTAGAAATTTGCAAGTTTTCAATAAAGTTTTTCCATAAATTAGTTTTTTCTTTGATATAAGGATAATTAATAATATGAAATTGGGTCATTGCAGAACTTAGACTTCTTAATAAATGATAGTTTGACAGTTGGGAAAAACAATTCAGTATCGGTTCTAAAATACGACTCAAAAAATCAAAACTATTCTTGTTTTTCCATGCATCTAGTGCTAGATCAGCGTAGACTATGGAATTAACGATTTTGGTAAAACCGGTGGTCAGAGCAGAAAGAGTTTTTTTGCTAGATTTTGGGATTTTGAATAGAGCCATTCCAAGTCCAAAAATAACGTGAAACGTTGCCGAGATCCCGTAAGCTAGTCCGCTGTATTTGCCGATGTATTGTTTTCTAAATTTTGAATCAAATAATTTTGATAATGCAGTTCGATTGTTTTCACTTTGATTCTCTGGAATCTTTTTCTCAATTACTGTTGGCTCAAATGTTTTAGGACCATCATTGTGCTTGAAGTCATTAATAGTATGATTTAGTTGAATATTAGTGGAGTTATTAATCATGCTGCTAGCGCCAATTCTGCTCCTTCGCTAGAATGAGATTTTTTATATTCGACCTCGTTTTGATGCAGTCTCAGTAAGTGTTTGCCAAGACCATCAAAAATAAAAGTTAGTGGTATGAAAAGATTTTTGTCAAAGTATTTTGCTAAATAATCACAAATAGTCCCAATAGCAAGTGAGACACCGGACATCCAGAAGTTTTTGCGCCCTGCTTTATAGTGACCAAAATTCAATTGCTCTACATCCATCATCACTCCAGCTATGTCACGAAGCAGGGTTGGACCTTTGACTTTGCCTGAAAACATCCAAGAGAGCGCACCTATATTTGCAAAAATACCAGCGACAGAAGCGTACATAGCTTTATTACTGTCCATAAAATTTTTGATTATGTCTTTTGAAAACACATTTGCTGCAAGGTTTTTCAGTCCTTCAAAAGTAAATGAAACGTGTTCTTCCATGCTGCCAAAATTATCTTTTTTGTTGGCGATATTTAGCGCATTAGCGAGATTATAAGTCCCAGAAGCTGTTCCCCGTGCTAGATAGGTGTGTTCTATATCAACTAATCCTGCAATTAAAATATCATTGAAATAACCAAGAGCCGATAAATAGTTTTTGGTATAAACTCTTTCAACTACATTGATAATTCCATTACCCAGGTTAAACCCTTTGACTGCCATATTTGCAAGGCGCTTGGCAAATTTATTGACACCTTTGCCTAGCCCAAAGATATGGGAGACTAAAGCTAAACTATTGGCACCGATATTAAAGTAGTTAAGGATATCGGGAAAGATTTTGTTGACGAATTTGTTATCAATAAAAGCTTTAATATAATCTGAGCCGGTATTTGTTTCTTTGTTCACATTTTGATGTAATTGATTTAGCAAGTTTTTATTTGCATCTTGTATCTCGTGATTGCTTTCAAAAGCGTGGCTGGGTCTTTCTAGACCAATATTGCTCAAATTAGGCCCTAAAGGGACCATTTTTGGGGCTTCTATCATCTTATTTACCTGCCAAACAGGTAAATATAATTATACATTATAGGGGGAAACCCTTATTTATACTCTTATGTAAGTAACACCTGCACCCTTTACCCAGTCACAGCCGGCATAAGAGCCAATCTAATACTTCTAAAGTATTAAAATAAAGCTATTGCAATGGTTCTATTTTATTAGAATAGGGTATTATTATAGAATGGAATCCCTAATAGAGCAAAGAATATTTAGGGCAAATCCTTGGTGGATTGATAAATCCTATCTTCCCGAAGAGGTAAATTGGCCAAAACGAGCTTGTTTTGAAAATTTAAAAAGTCTTTTAGAAGACAGATTTATGATTTCTTTACTCGGTTTGAGACGAACAGGCAAGAGCACATTAATGATGCAAACTATTGCCAAATTACTTCAAGAAAAAATAGCTCCAAAAAATATTTTTTTCTATAGCTTTAGCGAGACTTTAGAAGATAAAAATCCCAAAACATTAGAGGCGATAATAAATAATTATTTCGAGAAAATCATAAAAAACCCAGTCAAATTTATCAACGAAAGAGTTTATGTTCTTCTTGATGAGATTCAATATGTTGATAATTGGATGGCGGTGCTTAAAAGTTTTTATGATGCAAGTTCAAAAATCAAATTTATAATTTCTGGTTCATTTTCTTTAAAGCTTCAAAACAAAGACAAGGAATCTCTTGCGGGAAGAATTTTTGAATTAGATATTAGCCCACTTGACTTTAGCGAGTATCTTAGTATTAAATATCCAAAAGAAAGCATTTCATATGATCAAAAGCTCTTGTTAACTAGCTTTGATGCAAAATCATTCGATAATTTTGACAATAAATTGTTTATAGAAAAATACTCTAAAGATTTTGAGGAGTTTATTTTATGGGGCAATTTTCCTGAAACTATTGGACTAAGCACTATAGAGAAAAAATATAATTATATAGAAAACTCTATTCTAAACAAACTAATTGAAAATGATATTCCTCAAATATTTAATTTCAAAAAATATGATGAACTAAAATTACTTGCAAATGCTTTGATACAAGAAAGTGGTTCTATGTATCAAATCAAAAATCTAACTGAAATAACAAAAATAAATACCAAAACTATGTCTAAGTATTTAAAGGCATTTGAGGAGAGTTTTTTATTGCAAGTTGTTCCAAGCTTTCATAGATCTTTTCATAAATCAAACAAAACGCTCAAAAAATCTTACGTTACAAGTCCCAATTTCACTGCAGCTTTATTAAATTTAAGACCAGAAAATTCTTTACTTAATGAAATCATGGGAAAGCTTGTCGAAACCTATGTTTTACAAAGACTAAAAGCTGATAGTGGGATCAAGAACATTCATTTTTTTAGAAAAGGACAAAATGAAATTGATTTTGTTATCGGATCAATGTTAATTGATAAAAAATCAAATTGGAATTTCGTAGAAGTTAAATATAGAAACGAAATCAAGCACGATGACCTCAAATTCCTCAGAAAATATCTTCTGGAAAACAATCTAAATAAAGCTTTTGTTGTTACAAAAAAACGATTCGAACTTATCAAATCCCCAGAATTTGAATTATATTTAATTCCGGCTATTTTTCTCTAAGTCGTTAAAAGAGGATTATCTTAATATGCGCAGGAACAAGCCGTCAATACTCTTTATTTAATTAAGCACTAAAGCTGTTAAAATCAATTTTTATGTCTACAGAAACAGAAGAAAAATTATCCATAGAATTCCCAAAGATACTAGTCGGCAAAAAAGCCCTAGTCTCAGGAATAGCAAATAAACGCAGTATAGCTTGGGGTATAGCTCA
>JAJTHA010000046.1 GCA_021299565.1 Candidatus Caenarcanales bacterium | reverse complement strand
TAAGTTCATTATAACGCTCTCCTAGCCAGCGTTTGAAACTAGAGTTTTCCACACCAAAAACATCAAGAGTTTTACCCACAATAAAATTCACCAAATCATCAATTGATTGTGGTTGATGATAAAAACCCGGAGCTGCAGGTAAAACCACAACACCGCTCTCGCTCAAAGCAAGCATATTACGCAAGTGAATAGTACTTAGTGGCGTTTCTCTTGCGACCAAAACCAATTTGCGCCTTTCTTTAATAATGACATCAGCCGCTCTAGTAATTAGATTATTGGAAGTCCCACTAGCTATATTCCCAATGGTACCCATGCTACAAGGAGCAATTATCATTCCTTGTGTTTTATAAGAACCGCTTGAAATTGCGGCTGCAACGTTAGTGTGATCCCAAATTTGTAAATTTGCCGAATAAGCTTCTGAATTAATTTGATTCAAAATCAATTGTGCTTTATCAAGTAGATTTGATTGAGGTAAATGAAAACTCAACTCTGCCGCTGCTACTTTCAGCGAATTATCCGAAAGTACTAAATCGACTTTATACCCATTTTGTAGCAAAAATTCCAAAATCCTATAGCCATAAATCGCTCCACTAGCCCCTGTAATTCCCAGCACTATAGGTAAATCTTTGTTCATTAGAGATAATTTTAGCAAAAATTGTCTCTATTCTTCTCTATAGACATCTGCTAGAGATCCAAAGCTTGAAAGTGTGTTCTTGAGTGCTTTTGCTTGATTCTCCATTTCTTTTTCTGCTTTGCGCTTTTTATTAGGATTCTTTTCCAATTCTTTAATTTCTTTATTTAAATGATGCATCTGGTTTTTGATGTCATTTTGTACTGTGCCATACTCAATACTTGTAACTGTATTTTGCACAGCATTTTCTATTTTTTCTTTATTGCTTTCTGATTCTTTGGAAGAGACTAAATGATAAACATCATTAGAAAAATCTTTCGACATCTGGAAAAAATCTCTTGTGATTCTAAGTGTATGCTTGAGAATATAAGGATTTTCCCCTTTACCCAAAGCTTGCTTAGTATCTACATTCATGGCAACCACATCTAGAATTTTGCCCCCACCACTTTCTATATTATTGATAATTCTTGCTCTAACGGATGAGCCGGGATTAGGAAAATCTTTACTAGTGATTAAACCTTTCACTCCAACACTATTGGTATTACCAAGAGGCAAAATCTGAATAACTTTACCAACCTTAATGCCATTTGCATAAATCGGTGAGCCCTTTGTCAAACCCTCAACATCATTGAAACTTACGATAAAGGTCCTTGACTCTCTTTTATTCTTGTATGTATTCCATCCCCAAAAAGCTAGAGATGCTACTACTGCTAAAGTAACAAGTTTTTTAAGTACACCTTTTAGAAATTCGATAATAATCGCCACAAAATCAATTGTATATCATTAGCGCTCATTCAGATAGCAGAAAATTCACTGTCATCGCGAGCCTCACGCAGTGAGGCGTGGCGATCCAGAGCTCACGCTATGTAAACTGGACTGCCACGCTGCTTCGCAGCTCGCAGTGACATTAAACTACAATTGAAGTCTTAATTTTTACGGAGGGTTTTATTAGTCTACGCTTGTAGCTTTGAAATCAGCATCAATAACATCATCGCCACCAGATTGAGCTTGTTCAGATACAGATTCATCTTGCTGAGCAAAATTAGAAACTGCCTTATTAAATTCAACTAATGCATTTTGCATATCTACTGATTTATCTTTAAGCTCTTGAGTAGTTGATCCATTTTTAATTAAATCTCTTAGCTTATCTGCAACTGCTTGTAATTTATCAGATTCAGGCTTGATATTTGCAGCGTAAGGCTTTGAAGCATGTTCAGCGATTGCTTTTTCAGCTGCATAAACAAGACTATCCGCTTTGTTTCTTTCTTCAGCGGCTTCTTTAAATTTCTTGTCTTCTTCAGCTTTGGCTTCTGCTTCTTTGACCATTTTTTCGATATCAGATTCAGACAAATTAGTTGAAGCAGTAATAGAGATCTTTTGCTCTTTTCCTGTTGCCTGATCTTTCGCTGAAACATTCAAGATACCATTAGCATCAATATCAAAAGTCACTTCAACTTTTGGCATACCTCTTGGTGCTGCCTTGATATCATCCAAATGAAAGTCACCAAGAAGCTTGTTTTCAGCTGCCCTAGAACGCTCTCCCTGATAGATTTTGATATCTACTCTGGTTTGATTATCCTCAGCTGTTGAAAAGACTTCTGATTTTTTGGTAGGAATAGTTGTGTTTCTTTCGATCAAGAAAGTCATCACACCACCTAAAGTCTCAATACCAAGACCCAAAGGAGTTACATCCAACAAAACAACATCTTTAACATCGCCAGCAAGAACTCCACCCTGAATAGCAGCGCCAACAGCAACAACTTCATCTGGGTTAACATGCTGATTAGGCTCTTTACCAGTGATGTCTTTTACGATTTGCTTAACCGCTGGGATACGAGTAGAACCACCAACAAGAATCACTTCATCAATTTCTGAAATTTTGACATCAGCATCTTTAATAGCTTGATTAAGAGGTCCTTTTAAGTTTTCAAATAATGGTGAAAGCAAGGCTTCAAATTTTGCTCTAGTGATTTTCATCTCTAAGTGCTTTGGACCATTCTGATCAGCTGTTATGAAAGGCAGACTAACAGTGGCTTCCATGATATTTGATAATTCGATTTTGGCTTTTTCGGCAGCTTCAGTTAATCTCTGAAGTGCTTGAGCGTCCTTACGTAGATCAATGCCGTTTTCTTTTTTGAATTCCTCTGAAATATAATCGACAAGCAACAAATCGAAATCATCACCGCCAAGTCTTGAATCACCTGCTGTTGATTTCACTTCAAAAACTCCATCGCCGAGTTCAAGAATAGAAACGTCAAAAGTACCGCCACCTAAGTCGAATACCAAAATAGTTGATTCTTGCTTCTTGTCTAAACCATAAGCCAAAGCCGCTGCTGTAGGCTCATTGATAATTCTCAAAACCTCTAGCCCAGCGATTTTGCCAGCATCTTTGGTTGCTTGTCTTTGGCTATCATTGAAATAAGCAGGAACAGTAATTACTGCTTGTTCTATTTTTTGCCCCAAATATGCTTCAGCATCCTCTTTAAGTTTGCGCAATACTTGAGCAGAAATTTCTTGTGGCGTTAAATCCTTAGAATCAATCTTGATATTGACCGAGCCATTTTTGCCTTGAACTGTTTCATAGGCTAAATTTGATCTATCTTTTTCCGTTTCTTCCCAAGTGTGCCCGATTAATCGTTTTGCACTATAAATTGTTTGTTTAGGCTTCAGTACTCTTTGTCTTTTTGCTATTTGCCCGACGGATTTATCTTCACCCATGAAAACAACTGACGGAGTTGTTCTAGCACCTTCAGCATTTGGGATTACTGTTGGCTGTCCAGCTTCCATAATTGCCATACACGAGTTGGTGGTCCCCAAGTCTATACCTAATACTTTACCTTTAGTTTTTGCCATATTTTCAATTATAGCAAAAGCTAGGCTGGATAAGGATTTACAAAAGTTTAAAGCTGGTGGTTGTCCCGGATAATATTTATCTTAGCTAAATATTTTGTTCAAAAGTGCTAAGATCACTTTCCTATGTCACGCAAAGAAATTAATCAAGTAACAGTAATCGGCAGAGTAGGACAGGATCCTGAATTAAGATATTTCGAATCCGGCAAAAGTTTGGCGAGTTTTTCTATGGCAGTTAATAGACCAAGTAAAAACAAAGAGACAGATTGGTTTGATATCAAACTTTGGGGCAAGCAAGCAGAAATCGCTGGCGAATATGTGCGCAAAGGATCTTTAATTGGTATTGTTGGACAAATAGATTTTGAATCTTGGAATGATAAAACCAGTGGAGAACTTGTTGTCAAGCCAGTTATATCTGGATCAGAGTTGAGACTTTTAGGATCTAAATCTGACAACAATTCTAGCTACGCTAATAACTAAACTCCAACAGCAAACGCAATCGCCATTTGTTTCTCATGACTCAAAGAAATTTTGATTTCTGAGATATTTTGTGATGAAGCTAGTTGCGTAGCTCTTTCATTTAGTTTAACAAAAGGTGCGCCGCTTTCATTTTTAAAAATAGTGATATCTACAAAAGCTAAATGAGCTCCGATACCAGTGCCTAAAACTTTTGCTATAGCTTCTTTGGCTGCAAAACGAGAAGCAAGTCGAGGTAAAAAGTTTTTATCATTTTTATCAAAAGCCAAAATCTCTTCTTCGCTAAGAATTCGTTTGAGAAATTTTTTACCATATTTTTTGAGGATTTTTTCTATGCGCTCTGTATCGCACAAATCCACGCCTATCTGCATATGGCTAATGATAGCAAGCATTCACAGTAACAATTGAGGATTAATATGATTTTTGTCTCTCGTGTTTGCCAGCAAATAACCCGCAGCTTCAAAATAGTTTTTAACAAGTTTATGGGGCATGCCAAACATAGAAGCTGGCTCGTCTAAAACAGTTTTGTTGTTTTCGACACAGAGTAATTCAATATTATAATTATGAGCTTTAGCGCAAGGCAAATTATTGCAAGCATCATAAGGCACCACTAAGTTTGCAACATCATAAACCATCAAATCACTTGGTCCTCTGAAAAGTTTCAGGTCGGCAGCATTAGTATAAATGCTACTCAAAAGCCTATGGTGTTGTTCGATAGGAATAATTTGCGGTGAATATTGCAAACATTTAAACACAGAAGCCAAAAAACTATCTGAAAGATATTCAGCTGCCGCTCTTGAATCCACTACTTCGGGTTGATGATTTTTGGATCGCACAATCGGCGCGTGCGCGCAGGGTTTCAGGAAAAACTGTGCAACGAGGTGTGAGATTTTAGCTTCAATAGAACCTATCGGATCTATACCAGAACCATTAGAATATTTTTTGGCAGAATCACTAGTCGCATCTTCAGGCAAAACTGCGAGCACTGCAAGAGCCGTAGCTCCGTCAGCAACAGCTATTGAACAAGCTTCCAGTAAAGTATCTGGATTTTTGATGTTTATCAAATCGCCAGCATCGATAGCTGCAGATGTGAAATATGGCTTCTCAATTATATCCAAGCCATAGACAACCCTTGCGGCATTGATACAGTTTTGAGTAAGTATTCTCTCCGCTTCATTAGCTTCTGAGTCAATAACAACGGCTATTTTATGCTTGACATTGAGCCTTAAAGCAATTTGCTCGGAAAAAAATCTATCTATAAAATATCCCTCAAGCACTGCAATATTCGACGAAATATCTGTTAAGAGAGCAGCATTAACTACGTTTGGATGAGTAATTAAAAGATCTGATGCTTTTGCCAAGAGCTTAAATGCTGGCGCAGCATCACCGGCAAAGCCACCTATGGAGGCTCCCACGCCTGTCGGTACTAGCATTACATTGATATTGCGCATGGCTTATTTAAACAAACTGGTTTCTTTGATATTGAAGTATTGAACTACCGCAAACAAAATAGTTTTAGTTACAAACAATGAGCTAAACAAGCTAAGCAAAACACCAATAATTAGCGTTACAGCAAAACCTTTTACCACACCAGTTCCAAACATAATTAATATCAAACAAACAATACTAGTGTTCATGTTTGAGTCAAAAATACTAGCGTAAGCCTTATCAAAACCTTCTCTAATTCCAATCAGAACAGATTTACCCTGATTCATTTCTTCTTTTGCTCTTTCAAAAATCAAAATATTAGCATCAACAGCCATACCAATACTAAGTATGAAACCCGCTAGACCAGCAAGAGTCAAAGTCACGTTTTCTTGAAACAAATACAAAGACATCAAAGCATAAACCATTAGCGCAAGTGCAGCGATAAATCCTGGCAATCTATAAACAATGATCATAAATAAAGCAACAACGATTAAACCAATTATCCCTGCATTAATGCTTCTAGCAATAGATTCTTGTCCTAATGTAGCTCCAATAGATCTCTCTTGAAGAATTTTCACTGGCACTGGAAGCGCACCAGCATTGAGTTGTACTGCCAAATCTTGTGCTGTTTCTGCAGTGAAATTACCAGAGATTTGTCCGGTTCCAGCTGTGATTGCAGATCTGACTGTAGGTGCAGAGATCTCAACTCCATCTAAAAATATTCCTAATGGCTTGTTAATAAGCCTTGCAGTTAAATCACCAAAATCCTTTGCAGCTTCTGGTTTTAACTCAAAATCAATCGCCCAAGTAGCAGCACCATCAGTACTTGCTTGAGCTTGTTTAAGATCAGCACCAGTAATCCCGGTATCTATCCATGTTTGAGAGCTTTCATCAAATTCTTTAAACTCTAGATTTGCTGTTGCAAGTAATCTTCTTTTTACAGTAGTTGGATCAGCACCAGGAACTTCAACAAGAATTCTATTTTTGCCAACTTGTTGAACAATTGACTCAGTAGTTCCAGAAGCATTAACTCTGTTTTCAAAAACTTTAACTAGCCCTCTCATTACTTCTGGGGTAGTTTCTGGGACTTTATCAGTGGTAAGCGCTTCAAACTCAAACTGAGAACCTCCAACTAGATCAAGACCCAATTTCAATTTGGTATATAAAGAATAGCCGGGGGTAGAAATAATCTGCTGTAATTTCAATCTGTCATATTCGGCAGAGTTAGGACCCACTTGCAAAACAAAAACATTAGCGATACAAAATACTGCAATTGCAAGCACGGTCAAAATACGAAAATTTTCTTTGATAAAATCCATAACCTCATTAGTATAACAAAAAGGGATATTTACAAAAAACTAGCCATTTTTTTCATATAAGTTGCCGGGAAGAACTGGTCAACTTGCCTGAAAATGGCTTTCTGATCTTGGTTTTTATCAAGAAAGCCGATCATAGTTGAGCCTGATCCACTCAATAACACTCTTTTGCATCCAAATTCTTCAAGTTTTTCTTTAATAAAAACCAAATCAGGATATTTTGGAAAAACAACTTTTTCAAAACTATTAGAAAAACCTAAATTTAATTTGCAAGTTTCTTTTTCAATTTGTGCATCTAGCTGATCATAAGCCCATGCAGTATCAACACCAAAATCTGGTTTTACCAATATCAAATTTTCATAATCATCATAATTGAATTTAAAAGTTTTCTTGGATAGTTTCTCTCCTCTACCAGCACCATGCAAACGCGGCTCTTGAGTAGCAAGCAAACAAAAAGGAACATCTGAGCCAATCTCTAAAGCAACTTCCAAAAGCTCTTGCTGAGAAAGACACCAATCAAAATTTTCTTCAAAAAATCTATTTAAAGCCCGCAGAGTAGCAGCAGCATCCGAAGAACCACCAGCAAGACCGGCTTGCAAGGGAATCTGCTTGTCTACAAAAACGCTAATCTCTACAGCGCTAATTACTTCGATAACTTGAGTGACAGGCAATTTGGTGAAATAAAGTTCGACAGCTTTACTAATGCTGTTGTTGAGTCCCAAATTTTTAAGCTCATCTGAGTTTGAATCAATCTCAATATTGAAATCTATTTCTTCTGATGGGCTACAAAGAACTTGAATCTCAAATGTCAAATGATCTTGCAAATCAATGGCCTGAAACAAAGTATTGAGATCATGATAGTTATCCTCTCTTTTACCTAAAACTTCCAAAAAAAGATTGATTTTGGCTGGTGCTCTTTCTAAATAAACGGCTTTCTTGATCATGTGTATTGACTATATGCTATAATCTATTACTTAATAGTTTAGCTTAATTTATTGTGGAACCCATCTTAATCAACAAAGAAGAACTCGAGCAAAGCCGCCTAAAAGACGTCAATGCTGAAAAAGATCTTAAGTTTGTTTCAGCTCCTGCAATTCTAAGTTCGGTGCCGCCATGGTCTTTGGCTCACGAAATTGGATTAAAAGTTGGGGACAAAATTTTAGAGATAAATGGTCATAAACTAAGAGATATTTTTGATTTTGAATTTCATTTTAAGCAGAGTGAAGAGCTTGAAATCATCATTGCAAGAGACAAAGAAGAAATTGTTATTGAATTAGAAAAAGATGCCGAGGATGAGCTCGGGGCTGAATTTGTTACTCCGCTGTTTAATGGTGTACAAGAATGTGCCAATGATTGTCCTTTTTGTTTTGTTGAAAACCAACCATTAGACAAAACTCGTGAAAGCTTACAGTATCGCGATGATGATTTTCGCATGAGCTATTTGCATGGTAGCTATGTCACTCTCACCAATCTATCTTACTCAGATCGCCGTCGCATTGAAGCTTTGAGACCGGGTCCATTGTATGTCTCTGTTCATGCAACAGATCTAGAGGTGCGCAATAAAATGCTTGGCCGCAAAAAATCTATTTCGATTATTGAAGAATTAAAATGGTTAGCTGGTCTTGAAATCCCTGTTCACACACAAATAGTTTTGTGTCCAGAAATGAATGATGGAATTCATTTATTAAACACTCTAAATGATTTACTTGCCTTGAGAAACAAGCCCGTAGTCTCTGTTGCAATAGTACCAGTAGGTCTAACCAAATATCATAGAAGAGGTCTTAGAAGATTTACTCTGGATGAGACTTTTGATGTCATCAATCTAGTTGAAACTTGGGAAAGTCTTGAACTCAAGAAACGCAAAAGTTTTGCTTTTCTTTCTGATGAATTTTATTTGATGACACACACATCAATCCCTGCAAAGACCCATTATGGTAATTACCCACAATTAGAAGATGGTGTCGGCATGACTCGATTGTTTTTGAATGAAATGGAAAAAGAACTAAAACGCAAACACAAAGCTAGTTCAAATCGTAAGCATAGAGTTTCTTGGGTCAATGGCACTATTTCAAAAAACATAGTTGAAGAAGTTGCAAAAAAAATAAAAGATCAATTCCCTCATATAGAGCTGATTCCGTGGGCAATAGAATCAAAATTTTGGGGCACCACCAATGTAAGTGGACTTTTAACGGGTGATGATATTTATCAAGGACTAAGATATATTCCCAAAGAAATGCTCGGCGAAAAAATCATTATCCCCAAAGTCATGCTTAAAGATGGCTATGATATTTTTCTTGATGATATGCATATTTCTGAGCTTGAAGAAAAACTAGGAATACCGTGCGTGAAAGCTTGGGGCGCTAAAGAACTTTTGCAAGAACTTTTAGCATCATAGAATAGTTACTATCAAGCTCACCAAGCGGGGCGAGATCCCAGTCCCAATAACGATCAGCTTGAGGTATATCATAATCAGCCAAACTACTTTCTTCAAGTTTTTTCTGATTATTTCTATCAAAAATTTGTTTTAGGTAATCAGTAATCAAAATCACTTTAGATCGAACAGTATTACCCACAAGCAAACCCCAATGCTTATTAATTATTTGCTGTTTAATAGCAATAGATTCTTCTTTCAAAAGCAATTGCGACAGTATATTAAGAGAAACCAAATGATCAAAATCCAAATCCGTAAGGTTTTCTATTTTTGAGATATCTTTGCTAATAAATTTTACATTTGGATATTTTTTGATTTGAGCAAGAGTAGAATCCAAAAAAAATGCATCTAGTAAAATCACTTCAAAAAACTTTTCACTCAATTCCCGAATAGGCACATCATTAAGTAAACCTGCTCCCAAAAGCACTATTCGCGAGTCTTTTTGAGGATCAACATTCTCCAAAATAAAACTCTTGCAATTAGAGAGATGATTTGTCCAAGCGGCTCGCTGACGAGCATATCGAGATTTGATGGCGATTTGTTCTTGAACTATCTCCCTAAATTCTTTTGGGATTCGAGGATAATGCCATAGATATTCTAAAAATTCTACTAACATTTAATTGAGCTTAATAAATTTAGCGTTTTTAACTTGATACAAACACATACGCGGCTGAATCGGATCACCAATAGAATTAAACATTATTTGACCAGTGATACCGCTATAGTTAGTTTTTTTAATTGAATCTATCAAAGGTATATTTTCTGTTTGGGAATTTTTTAAAGCTTGCCCTAAAATCATCATTGCATCAAAAGCATTTAAAGCAAAAGCTGTTGGCTTGGTTTTGAATTTTTCCAGATATAAGTTTTCAAAATCCTCTAACTGCTTAGAACCCAATTCCAGAATGGTCCCTGTAACATAAGTACCTTCGGCTCTCAAACCAGCTTCCTGTATATATCTCTGGCTAAAAATACCTTCAGCCCCAATAAAAACGATGTTCTTGTGATTAGTAAGCGCAAGCTCTTTTACTAATTGAGCGGCGTCAGTTGCTTCACCTACGAAAACCAAAACTTGAGCATCTAATGCTTCGACTTCATTATGATATTGATTTTTACCTTGTTGTAAAGCTTTAATAGCAGTAACTTTATCTTTTGCAATGCCAATGATTTGAGCTTCAATTAAAGAGCTTAAAGTAGCTCCATAAACAGTACTATTATTAAATATTGCTACTTTTGCTGGATGTGGGATAGCCAGATTTGAAATTGATTTAGCCAGCAATTCAGCTTGCTTGTCATCACGCCCAACAGTTCTAAACACAAAACCTCGCGCTCCTGGTCTTTCGGTAAACCACGGATGAGTAGACGCTGCCGTAATCATAGGAATTTGATGTTCTACATAAAGCTTTGACGTCTCGATTGATACTTGAGAATTGAGATGTCCTATAACCGCAGTAACTCCAGCGTCTATAAATTTTTGGGCACAAACTAAACCTTGATCCACTCTAGATTCATCATTACAAGTGATAATTTCTATATCTCTACTATCTATGCCTCCGGCTTCATTCAACTGCTCTGCAGCTAATTTAACTGCATTAATTATAGATTTTGAAAGATCTGTATAAGTCCCATCCAAAGGCACTCCTACGCCAATTAAAATTGCTCTATTATTGGTTTTTATATTATTGAGCTCGGCTTGATCCAAAGGTATGTAACTAAGATCTTCAATCAATTGTTGTCCTTTGTTACCAAGAATCAAATTTAATAACTCATTGAAATCTTGACTCTTTGAGCTGGTTTTAAGTGTTGTTTTATTAAAGTAAATCTTAACTGGTCTAAATAAAGGGAAATAACCTTTTTGGACATTTTCTTTGGTGGCAGGAATACTATCTATTTGAAAGGCTTTCAAACTATCACTATATTCAGAAAAGTTAATATACGAAATCGCATTAGGGAATTTGGCAAGTGCATTTTTAATTTCAGCCGAATTTTCCACCTTCACTTTTGCAGAGAATTTCATTTGGTTATTAGCAAATAATTGCTGATAAAGATAAATTTTTGAACTAGAGTTTTCTGACTGATCAATAACAACAATAGGAGATTCATCCGGATTACCACTGATACTGGACCAATTGGTTTTTTGACGAGCAAAAATCTCTTTTAATTGAACCATCGTCAAACTAGCTTGCTTATTGCTTTTGTTACTGACTATCACTAAACCATCTTTAGCAATTAAAATAGAGTTTTTCAATGAGCCCGCTTGATCAAGTGAACCTATATATGCATCCAATTGTCCTGTTTCAAGAGCAGAAAGAATTTTAGGACTATCCCAATTTTTACAAGTTATTTTTTGTAGTTTTTGAGATTTAGAATTTTTGACTAAAGCATCAACCAGCTTTAGATCAGAGTTTTCAGCACAAATAAAAAATTTTTTGCTTTGATCCAAGCAAGAACAAGCACCAAGCCCAAAAACAGTCCCAAATAATAAAAACAGGGAAACTAAAAAACGCAATTAATAAAGATCCTCAAGCTCATCCAATTCTTTAGGATCAATGCCTATATCTTCTAATTCTTGATCTAAATCTTCATCTAGATTTTCAGCAACTTGCATGACTGGAGCTTTTTTAGGAGCTTGGCTTGGCATAGGAGCTTCAATGTATGAAGACTGGTAGTTATTTAGCTTTGCTGTCATAGATTTTTTGATATTAAGTTTATTGATTCTAATACCAAATTGATTACCGACAATTACCAAATTACCCGCTGCAATTGGTTTATCACCAGGTGCAACTAGCGTTAGTTGTGAATCTATCAATAAGCCTAACGGCAATATACCACCAGACTCTAGTTCCAAAATTTTATTTAAAGGCATATGCACCGACTTGAATTGAGCAGTAAGCTCCACTGGCAAATCAGTTAGTAAATCCTCAGAATTTGAATGTTCGTCGACCATGTTGTCTATCTCTAGATCATCATAGTATAAATCTGCAAATCTTGAATTATCTTTGCTTGGAATTTCTATATTTATCGTCAATTGATCCATATCTGACTTTTTCCAAGTAAGATAATCTATCGAACTGTTTTCAAAAACAATTAAATCTCCAGCTTCCAAAGTTTTTATGTCACTAATTTTTAGTTTGCTTTTGCCTACAGTCAAATCTAAGGGCACTTCTATGTCTAGTTGTGACATGAGGGACCTGAAGTCAACCTTGTTTTTCACCTTATTGGTTTTAGGGACTATGCCTGGAGGCACACCAATTGCAAGAGAGCCTAAGGATCTATCGTCTATTTCGATACACCATATCAAATAAATAAATGTTCCATTGGAATTTGGGATGGTTAGTTTCCAAAAATCTTTCCAGTAATTTTCAAGATTGATAAAAAAGTTTTCAAAAAAAGCAAGCTCTAGCTCGGTAATCTCTTTGAGCTTAAAAGGTCTTCCAGTATCGCCAAGACTGTATCTGAGTAAGCTTTCTATAAATGTTTTATTAACGCGAAATTGACCTGGCATTGAAGAGCCTGTATCCCACTCTGATACTAAACCTTTCCAGGACTGGTCTTTGATATCCTTGGTGACTGCTATTAATCTTGCTTTTGCATTGGTGCCCCAAAAATCATTAATTAATGAATGTATGTTGTATTCAAGAGCAAACCAATCCAATAAATCATCAACAGCTACTTGCCTAGAATTATTTGACTCTAGGCCAAAGGCGTCACTTGTTGTTTTTACGATTAAATGCATTAATTGATCGCTTTCTATATAAGTAGCTAACATTAATTACGTTCCCTTTATTGTTGTGCTGTTCATAAGTTGTTCTATCTAGTCTAATTAACGCACACGACCTCTTCCTAAACGGGCATAATATAATGGATTTAGACAAATGATTCTTAATTATTACGAAAAAGGTCGACCAGAAGATCCAATAATTGTGTTTATTCACGGTAGCGCGAGCGATGCTAGCGTCTGGCTCAATGAACTGACCATTGTAGCTTCCAAAGGCTACTATTGCTTAGCTCTCGATCTCAGAGGACACGGAGAGACTCGATTAATGCAACAACCTAAAGAGCATATGAAGATTGATATTGATTCTCATTTACAGGATGTTATGGATACACTAACTCATCTCAAAATTTTTCCAAACAAAAAAATCACTATGGTCACTCACAGTTTCGGCGGCATAGTCGCCGTAACAATTGCAGAAAACTATCCAGATTTCATAAATAAACTCATACTCACTGCAATGCCTCCGCAGCTAGTTAGTCCAGTCAAAGATTTCTTGAAATTTTTACTAGGAACACCTCTTGAAATCATTCAAAAAAATCTAGATTTTTTCCAAAAAACCTCTCTAAGACCACGTTACAAATCTTCAATCATGACCAATGCCCATGTACTTCAAGAAATTTATAAACATGTAAGAAGATGGACTGCTTTCAAAAAAATCCCAAGACTCAAATGTCCAATTTTCCTAGCAGCAGGTCGTTTTGATTTTGTTGCTCCTTCTGCTTTGATTTATAGATTGTTTTTAGCAACACCGGTAGCTAAGTTCGAACTTTTCAAATGGTCAGGACATGCGATTATGGAAGACGAACCAGAAAAATTCAAACATTGGCTTTTAAAGTGCATAGAAACACCATCAGAAAAGCGATCAAAAGAAACAAATATAAACTCAGTTTAAATTCAACAAGAAATCTATACAACGCTCTAATAAATTTATTCTGCAAATAAACTTGATGATAAATTTCTCCAAGCTCAAAAGCTCTCGAAAAATCAGGTCTTGCCAAAATCAATGTGTGCAAAGGCTTGATCGGATCTTCATATAAAATCACCGTTGGATAATCTTGGAAATATTTAGCAATAAACTCAAAATTAACAGGATGAGCAATAGAATTTCCGTAATAACAAGGTTCGTATTTATCAAAACCGCCTCTAGAAGCTCCATGGAAATCTGACATGATCAAAATTCCATTTTCATTTAATTTCGGTAATAAATTTCTCAACACTCTTAACGCCCCATAAGAATACACTGCTGTAGAGGTTTTAGAAGTCCTAAAACAAGACTCAAAAATATCTAGATGCTGTATGCTCAATTCCTGAGACAAATTCACGGATCTGAATTCAAAAAATTTAGGAATGCGCTTTATGAAATTTTTCCCTGGGTGATAATATTTTTTGTCATCAGAGACTGCTATATACTTTTCAAAATATTGATTTGCGTCTTTAACGAAGATACGCGCTGGGAATTGATCTAAAAGGTAATTTGCCAAAATACAATCAAAGCTAGAATCACATATGACTTGTGGATTCAACACATCGATACATTCAAACTGAATTTGACTTTGAAATTTATCAAACCTGCCACTTGCTTTCAATTCATCAAGAGTCTTTTGAGAGAAATCACTTATCGAGAATTTCAATCTCGAAAAATAATTCAATGACTCTGCTTCGCAGATTTCTTGAAAAACATAAAGAAAATTTCTAGCAAATTCTCCATTGCCCGACGCGAGCTCAAGAATTTTTATTTCAAATAAATCATCTTTTTTGATTTTTTTGAGATTCTCTATTACTAATCTTGCTTTTTTATAAGCTTCGTTATAATTAGAAACCCCCGAAAATGGCACAGCGCCAGATTTCCAGGGTTTAAGTCCGCTTTCAAAAAAATAGCCTTTGTGGATTTCCCACAAAGGCGATAAATCATAGCGATAAAACTTTTTGTTAGTTGTATCGTTCAATTTTTAGATTAGCTGATAGCCTTCTTTAAAGCCTGTGAAATCTCCATCAGTTACTAACTCATAAAGTCCAACGCCTGTTGAAGTTACAACTCTAACTGGTAGTTTAACTGTCCAAACAAGAGCTTTAACTAAACCACAAGTTGCGCAAACTTTGCCTGAATCTGATTTCTCTTTTGCTTTCTTAGCTGGTTTAGATTTGTGATATCCGTCAGCAAGAACTGGAGCGCCAGTCAAGATTGCTACTAATGCTATTAATAATGCTTTTTTCATACAGTTAAGAAGTATAGTGGGCCAACTGGTGATTTGTAAAGTATTTATATGTTGAATGCATCTTGTTTTAATAAGCTTGTATTATTTCACAAGGGCTTGCTAGAATTCTTGGCGGTTAGTCTCGGTTTAAAAGTAAATTTGTGGAAGGTATAACATTATTAAATATAGTAGGGCTTTTAGGCGGAGCAGCTCTTTTGTTGTTCGGCTTGGATATGATGTCTGGCAATTTGAGCAAAGCTGCTGGCAATACTCTCAAACTAGTTTTAGAAAAAGCAACTGATAATCCTTATGTCGGAATTTTCGTTGGTACGCTAGTTACCGGAATAGTAAATAGTAGTAGTGCCACAACATCAATTTTAGTTTCACTAGTTCAATCTAAATTAATGACATTCGAAAGAAGCCTTGCCGTAATGCTTGGAGCAAATATCGGCAGTACCGTTACTGGGCAAATAATGGCTTTTGATGTGACCAAATGGGCTATGGCGATTGTTTTTATTGGATTCATGATGCGCACTCTAGCAAAGCGCTCTCGAACAAAATATTTTGCGATGATTGTACTTGGACTTGGTTTACTTTTCTTGGGACTTGACTACATGTCAGCCTCTATGAAAAGTTTTCGCAATTCAGAATACTTCATTGACTTAATGACTCATTGCGAGAACGTTTGGTTTGGTATTTTTGTCGGTGCAGTTTTTACAGCAATTATTCATTCAAGCGGAGCATTTACGGGAATCACCATTGGGCTTGCCATGCAAGGATTAATCACTCTAGAAGCTGCTGTGCCGTTGATTTTGGGTTCTAATATCGGGACTTGCGTTACTGCTTGGATAGCCTCATTAGGTTCTGGCGCCTCAGCCAAAAGGGTCGCCATGTCTCATATACTCTATAACCTGATTGGAGTGCTGATGTTTGCTTTTTGGGTGCCCGGCTTTGTTCAGTTAATCAAATGGCTCAGTCCTAACGATAGTGATATCCCAAGATTAGTTGCGAACGCTCAAACTTATTTCAATGTTTTTTCTGCAGTAATTTTCATGCCATTTCTCAAGAATTTAGGATGGCTTAGTACTATTTGCGTACCTGACGACAAAGAAACAGACAAAATCAAATACAGTTTTCCAAGAGTCAGCAGTCTATCCGACAGTCCTGAATTATTGTTTGTGAGCTCAGTTGATGGCATACGTACTTACAAGAATGTTGTTAAAGAAATGCTCTGGTTATCAAGAGATTATTTCATCAAAAAAGAAAAAGACAAAATCACTCAACTAGTAAAACTAAGAGAATATCAACAAGAATTTAGAGCAGATATTTTGGATTTCTTAAGTAGAGTAGCAAAGCTAAGACTCTCTTACAAAGACGTTGCTAGAGTCGTCAATCAAGTATCTCTGGTCAATGAAATTGAACATGTGGCTTATAAACTTGAGGCATCTCTAGAGACTCTAAGTTCAAAAATTCCTGATTTTGATGGTAGTTACAATGGAGTAGAAGATTATTTCAAAAAAACCGTTAAGTGTTTTTCAAAAGCTTGCAACGCAATCCTCAATGACTCTGATGATGATGCACTCAAAGTGGAAGCTAGCTTAAATGGACTAAGAGCTATCGAGGAAGAACTTAGAAACAATTCAGTAGAAAAAATTCACAATGATAAAGACTATGAACATGAAAAACTAAATTTGTGGGTTTTAGAATTCATCAGATCAGTCAACGCTACATCCAGAAGAATAGTTCATATCATGGTAGACAAACGCAAAGCTAGAGAGAAAGCCCTAAATGCTCAGTAAAGTTATAGTACTTGGAGCCTCTGATAAAGCTGAGAGATATTCTTACCAAGCGGTGGAATTACTCAAATCAAAAGGCTACACCGTAATTCCAATTCACCCAAAACTCAAAGAGATATTGGGTATCACTGTGCTCCCTGATTTAGGTTCCATCAAAGATACTGACATCGATACTCTGAGCGTCTATATTAATCCTGAATTATCAAAACCTTTGTTTGAAGAAATTTTGGCAATTAAACCAAGACGAGTGATTTTCAACCCAAATACCGAAAACCCAGAACTTGCCCAAAAGCTCAAAGCAAGTGGCATTGAGGTCTTGGAAGCTTGCACATTAGTTCTCATAAGAACTGGGCAATTTTAGATTTTGAGTTCCAAAGTCACAGGGCAATGATCAGAGCCCATAACATCATCAAGTATTTTGGCGTCACTAATAATTGATTTAAGCGCAGAACTAACAAAAAAATAATCAATTCTCCAGCCTACATTTCTTTTACGAGCAGCTGTTCTAAAACTCCACCAAGTGTAAGAGTCCTTTTTAGCAGGATTCAAATAACGAAAGGTATCAATGTAGCCCATTTGCTGTAAGCGATCCAGGTACTCCCTTTCAATTGGCATAAAGCCTGATATATTGATGTTTTCTTTTGGTCTAGCCAAATCTATTTCATGATGCGCAGTATTGTAATCTCCAGTGACTGCAATATATGGAGAAATTTTTTCAAGTGCCTTTAAATAATCTAGAAATGCTTCGTAAAATTCGAGCTTAAATTTCAGTCTCTCCTCGCCAGAACCTCCATTAGGAAAATATATATTTAGCAGTATCAAGAGCTTTTTATCATTTAGCTTATGATGGGACTCGATGATACGCCCTTCACTGTTAAAGTCTTTCAGAAGCTTCTGTGGCTTAGAAAATAAATCCACATCAAAGCCATGCTTGATGATTTGAGGCTCATTGCGAAAATAATTAGCGACTCCACTATAACCTTTACGTTCAGCGCTATTGAAGCTCACATAAGGATATTGCAGTTGTGATAAAAATTTGGGCTCAAGTTGATCCGGTTGAGCTTTAGTTTCTTGCAAACAAACAACATCAAATCCAGAATTATTGAGCCATTCAAAAAAACCTTTTTGAGCGACAGCTCTAATGCCATTTACATTCCATGAACATAATTTCATACAGGGACTTTTATTCTATTTAAAACCGCTTCACCAATTTCTAAGGTATTAGATTTGCCGCCAAGATCAGCGGTAAGTATACCAGCATCCAAAACTGATTTGATAGCTGACTCTAAGATATCTGCTTCTTTATTCATACTAAAGCTATATCTAAGCATCATCGCCGCTGAAAGCATCATAGCAACAGGATTAGCCAAGCCCTTACCAGCTATATCCGGAGCTGAACCATGGACAGGTTCATATAAGCCAGGCAGTGTACCGTCTCCTAAAGAAGCGCTAGGCAGCAGTCCTATACTACCTGTTAACATACTCGCCTCATCTGACAAAATATCTCCAAACAAATTACTAGTAACGATTACATCAAATTGCTTAGGGTTTTTGATAAGTTGCATAGCAGCATTATCAACGTACATATGACTAAGTTCGACGTCAGGATAATTAGAAGCAAGCTTTGTAACAACGTCTCTCCAAAGTTGTGAAACGTTTAGAACATTAGCTTTATCTACAGAGCATAACTTCTTACTGCGCTTTTGAGCAAACTCAAAAGCAACTTTTGCAATTCGTTCAATTTCTTCAACTGTATAAACAGCTGTATTATAAGCTTTTTGACCATCATTGGCTGTTGGCTGCCCAAAATAAATACCACCTGTCAGTTCGCGAACAACTACTAAATCTGTGCCTCTAACTACTTCGGTTTTAAGAGTAGAAAGATGCGCGAGAGAATCAAAAACCATAGCTGGTCTAATATTTGCAAAAGCATTCAACTCTTTACGTAACGCCAATAACCCAGTCTCTGGACGCTTTTCACGCGGCAAATTATCATATTTAGGACCACCAATTGCTGCCATTAAAACCGCATCAACTTCTTTGACTTTCTTTTTGGTCTCATCTGGAAAAGGGACTCCATATTTGTCTATTGCTACACCGCCCAAATCTAGTTCAATATATTTGAAATCAGGCGCTAGAACATTCAAAACCTTGATGGTTTCTTTTATGACTTCTGGACCAATTCCATCTCCCGGTATTAATGCGATTAACTTTGACATAGGAAAATGATTATAGCTTAGAATATAAAAATGCTAAATTTTCTCTGCAAACGCTTAATCTACGCAGTGATTTTGGTAATTTTTATTAGTTTCTTTACTTTTACACTAATGAAAATAACCGGAGATCCTTTGGCTGACCTCAAGCTGAATCCTTCAATTTCACAAGAAAAAATAAATGCGGAGACTAAAAGACTTGGTCTTGATAAGCCCGTTCATCTGCAATATCTTTCATGGCTAATTAACCTTGGCAAAGGTGATCTTGGGCTAAGTCAAAACAACCAAAGAGTAATTGATGTAATCAAGCCAGCGTTGTTAAACACACTTTTACTAAATATAGTTGCACTATTTTTCACCTGGCTAATTGCGGTTTTATTTGGTGTTCTAACTGCTGTTTTCAAAGATTCTTGGCTAGATAGTTTTATCAATCTCGTCAACTCTATTTTGATGTCTAGTCCGAGTTTTTTGATTGCAATCTTCATGCTCATCATAGCTTTGTATAGTGGCTGTTTGCCAATTGGTGGACTTACTAGCTCTAATTTTGACGAGCTTAATATTGTAGAGAAATTTTTTGATATAGCTAAACATTTAATTTTGCCGGTGGTGATTTTGGTTTTGCTTGGTTTTACTAGTGTGCAAAAACAAATGCAGGCCAATTTACTTGATGTACTCAATGCAAGCTATATTAGAACTGCAAAAGCCAAAGGATTAAGTTATCCAGTCATCATCATCAAGCACGCTTTAAGAAACGCTATCAACCCATTAATCACGATGTTTGGCTTTGAATTTGCTGGATTATTTGCTGGTTCTGGAATAATCGAAATGATTATTTCTTATCCAGGTCTTGGTCATCTAACACTAGAAGCGGCTCGCAAACTAGATGTGAATCTGGTCTTAGCAAATCTTTTATTAGGAAGCATGATGCTAGTTTTGGGGAATCTACTAGCAGATCTGTTACTTTACAAGCTTGATCCAAGGTCTAAGTGATAAAATTAACTGCCTGTCGTGTCATTACATCATAAAAATTTTGAAAAAGACAGCTGTGGGTTTGGTTTTATCGCTCAAATGGATAATGCCGCCTCTCATTATCTAATCACAACCGCTATCACTTCTCTGGCTAGGCTATCTCATAGAGGAGCTGTTGATCCAGATGGCAAAACTGGCGATGGATGCGGAGTATTATTCAAAAAGCCAGAAAAGTTTTTTCAACAAATAGCCAAACAGAATAACTTCAACTTAAACAAAAACTACGCTGTGGCATGTGTGCTAACCAACAAGGACAAATCGCTTTCTGCAAAGGCGCTCGCTAGATTAGACAAAGAATTAAGGCAAGAAAACCTAGAGCCCATTTTTCACAGAGAAGTTCCAATTGACCTTGAATATTGCGGCATTAATGCACAAAAAACACTACCAAATTTTTATCAGGTTTTCATTAATGCTAAAGATGACTTGGATAATAAAAAACTCGAAACTTTACTTTATATAGTCAGAAGAAAAACAGAACTTGCTCTAGAAGATAAAGACAAAAGTTTTTATATATCAAGCATGTCATCAAAATTAGTGTCTTATAAAGGCATGATAATGCCATATAACTTGGATAAATTTTTTCCAGATCTTTCTGATCCTGATATGGAATCTTCTCTGTGTCTATATCATCAAAGATTTTCAACAAATACCTTTCCAGAATGGAGACTAGCACAGCCTTTCAGAATGCTTGCGCATAATGGAGAGATTAACACTATTAACGGTAATCGTAATTGGTCCATCTCTAGAGAATCAAAATACTCTTCTAAACTAATTGAAAACTTACACGAACTAATGCCAATTGTTTCTAAAGATGGTTCAGATTCAATGAGCCTTGATAATATGCTTGAAGGTTTAGTTGCAACTGGAGTAGATTTACTTAAAGCTATAAAGATACTTATTCCTCCTGCTTGGCAAAACTCCAAAACCATGGACCCCGAACTTAAGGCTATGTATGAATATTATTCTTTACATATGGATCCATGGGATGGACCAGCCGGAATAGTGCTTACTGATGGCGATGTAGTGGCTTGTGCCATGGATAGAAACGGCTTAAGACCAGCTAGATACCTCATCACAAAAGATGGATTTCTCACAATCGCATCCGAAATTGGAGTATATGACTATGATCCGGCAAATGTTTTGGCAAAAGGAAGAGTAAAGCCAGGAGAGACTTTAGCGCTTGATATAAACAGTGGAAAAATTATTGATAATGAAAGCATAAATAGAAAACTTAGCTCCACAAACCCTTACAGCAAATGGCTCAAACAATACGCAAGATATCTAAAGCCAATTCGAGAAGAAGAAGAGCCTGGATGTGATCCGTTTTTTGAACATGAATTATTAATTTACCAAAAGCAATTTCAATTGACTTTAGAAGAAAGAGATCAAGTTTTATCGAGCTTAGCCAATGGACAAGAAGCTATTGGCTCTATGGGAGACGATACTCCTCTTGCCGTTTTATCAGCAGAGATTAGACCTTTGTTTGAATATTTCAGACAACAGTTTGCTCAAGTAACAAACCCACCTATTGATCCAATTAGAGAAAGCCATGTGATGTCGCTGAGAACTTGCCTCGGAAAAGAAGTTAATCCTTTCGTAGAAATGCCGGAAAACGCAGTTAGGATAGATATCAACTCACCTATTTTGTCTCGTTGCATGTTCAAAGCTCTATTGAATTATGATGATGAAACTTTTAGTCATCATATTATAGAGCTAGGCTACAATCCAGAATTAGGACTAGAAGCGGCTTTAACTAATATCTGCGACGATGCTGAAACAGCAGTAAAAAATGGAAAAGTACTTTTAATACTGACTGACAAAAATATTGTTCACAACAAAATTCCGATACACGCTCTTTTGGCGGTAGGGGCAGTCAATGCAAGGCTCTGCCTGAAAGGACTTCGCTGCGACGCAAACCTGATTCTAGAAACTGCAACCGCAAGAGACCCGCATCAATTTGCTACTCTCATTGGTTTTGGTGCAACAGCAATTTATCCTTACTTGAGCTATCAAGTTTTATACGACATGGCTAAACGTGGACAAATACAGGCTTTTGACACAGTCAAACTGATGCAAAAATACCGAGAAGCCATAGAGAAAGGTCTACAAAAAATTCTATCCAAAATGGGAATATCAACTATTAATAGTTATAGAGGCGCAATGCTTTTTGAAGCAATTGGCTTACACGAAGAGGTTATAGAAACTTGTTTTCCTGGGCTTGTTAGTAGAATTCAAGGCGCAAGTTTCGATGATTTAGAAACGGATACTATCAAATTATCCAAAGCCGCTTGGGATACAGCTGAACCGATAGCCTTAGGCGGACTCATGAAATATGCTCCAAATGGGGAATATCATGGCTTTAATCCAGAAGTAGTGATGTCATTGCAAAAAGCCGTAAAAACCAATGCTCAAGAGGATTACAAGGTCTATACTTCACTTGTCAACAATAGACCTTATCTAGCACTTAGAGATTTACTGAAACTCAAGCATCCAGCTAAAAGCATCGATATTAATGAAGTAGAAAGTGAAGAAGAGATTTTGAAACGATTTACTAGTGCAGCAATGTCAATTGGTGCTCTTTCACCAGAAGCGCATGAAGCACTAGCAATTGCCATGAATAAAATCGGCGGCAAATCGAATTCAGGCGAAGGCGGTGAAGACCCAATTCGATATAAAACCAATAAAGTTTCAAGAATAAAACAAATTGCTTCGGCTCGCTTCGGAGTGACTCCTGAATATTTAATTAACGCAGATGTCTTACAAATCAAAATCGCCCAAGGCGCAAAACCTGGTGAAGGAGGGCAATTACCTGGGGTCAAAGTCAATGAATTAATAGCAAGATTGCGCTATGCCAAACCCGGAACAACATTGATTTCCCCACCACCACATCACGACATTTATTCGATAGAAGATTTGGCTCAATTGATTTTTGATTTGAAACAAGTCAATCCAAAAGCCGAAATCTCCGTCAAACTAGTTGCAGAACCGGGAATTGGGACAGTGGCAGCAGGTGTTGCTAAAACTTTTGCAGATTCAATTACAGTTGCTGGCAATGATGGCGGCACTGGCGCTAGTCCAATCAGTTCAATTAGATCTGCTGGCAGTCCATGGGAATTAGGCTTGGTAGAGACTTGCGAGGTTCTTAGAGCAAATAATCTGAGAGAAAGAGTCAAAATTCAAGCTGATGGCGGCATTAAAACAGGATTAGATGTAATTAAAGCAGCGATTCTTGGCGCAGAAACTTTTGGTTTTGGTACTACTTTACTAATCGCCCTTGGCTGTAAATATCTTAGAATTTGTCATTTGAATAATTGCGCTACTGGAGTAGCTACTCAAAATGAACAACTACGCGAAAACAATTTCAAAGGATTACCAGAAAGAGTAGAAAACTTTTTGAGGTTTGTAGCAAAAGACGTAAGAGAAATTTTGGCTTATCTAGGATACAAAAAACTTGAAGATATAATAGCTAGAACAGATTTGCTAGAAGTAGTTCCAGGCAAAAGCTCCAAACAAAAGAATCTTGATCTCAGCAAGTTACTCAATAGCTACGATTCATTAAAAGACAAAGCCAGATTCTGTCAAATGGAATCCAATCCTCCAAACGATCCTAATATACTCGCTGCAGAAATGCTAACAGTCAGCAAACAAGCAATAGAGAATAAATCTTCGGGGCAATATATTTTTCCTATTAACAACACCTGTAGATCAATCGGAGCGAGTGTTTCTGGTTATATCGCGTCTTTGTGGGGCGACAATGGCATGAATGAAAAACCTGTCAGATTTAATTTTAAAGGCACAGCTGGTCAAAGTTTTGGCGTTTGGAGCGCGGGCGGGCTTGAACTATATTTGGAAGGTGATGCTAATGATTATGTCGGCAAAGGTATGGCTGGCGGGAAAATAGTGATTTATCCACCAACAGATTCAAGCTTTGAAAGCCAATCTACAACTATCATAGGCAACACTTGCCTTTATGGTGCGACTGGCGGAATTTTATATGCCGCAGGTTTAGCCGGAGAAAGATTTGCAGTAAGAAATTCTGGTGCGATTAGTGTGGTAGAAGGAATTGGCGATAATGGCTGCGAGTATATGACATCTGGCGCTGTGATCGTCCTTGGTCAAACGGGGATAAATTTTGCGGCAGGCATGACCGGTGGTTTTGCTTGTGTCTATAATCAAGACAAAACTTTTTTAGATAAAATCAACACTGAATTTGTTGAAAGCTTTAGTTTGAATGAACTGGAGATGCAAGACAAAGAAATAATTGATTTAATAAAAAATATTATTTACGAGTATGTCAATGAAACTAAATCAATTTATGGCAAGAATATCTTAGAAAAATTCGAGGATAACTTGGATAAATTTTATTTGGTCAAACCAAGGTCGATCACAATCAAGGAGCTGATAAATGATAAACAATGTCAACCATTTTCTAGAACAAGAACGAACTGATCCCCACAAAGCGGAGCCAGATTCTAGAATCAAGAATTTTAATGAGATTTATGGTCACTTCAAACAACATGAAGCCGAGTCACAAGCAGCTCGTTGTCTTGATTGTGGCAACCCATATTGCAAATGGCAATGTCCTGTAGCTAATCATATTCCCGAGTGGTTAAAGCTTGTCAAAAGTGGAAATATTTTTGAAGCAGCTGAACTATCAAATCTAACCAATTCTTTACCAGAAATTTGTGGCAGAGTTTGTCCTCAAGATAGGCTTTGTGAAGGCGCTTGCACTCTAAATGACGATTTTGGGGCTGTAACTATTGGCAGCATAGAAAAATACATCACAGATGAAGCTTATTCAAGAGGCTGGAGACCATCATTAAATATCAACAAAGAAATGACAGATTATAAAGTAGCTATCATTGGAGCTGGTCCAGCTGGATTAGGTTGCGCTGATATTCTGATTCGCAATGGTATTAAGCCAGTGGTCTTTGATAAATATCCTGAAATTGGAGGCTTACTAACTTATGGCATTCCACCTTTTAAACTAGAGAAGTCAATTGTAAGAAGGCGAAGAGCCATCATGCAAGAAATGGGAGTTGATTTTAAACTCAAAACAGAAATTGGCAAAGATATTTTATTTGAGCAATTAGTTAATGACTACGACGCGGTATTTCTGGGCATGGGCACTTATAAAATGATAGACGGTGATCTTGAAGGTGCGGATCTTGATGGAGTGCACCAGGCTTTGCCATATTTAATCAGTAATGTAAACAGAGAACTAAAAGGTGATAATGATTTTATTGACATGAAAAACAAAAGAGTGATAGTGCTGGGTGGAGGAGATACCGCTATGGACTGCACTAGAACAGCGATTCGCCAGGGAGCAAAATCTGTCACTTGTGTTTATCGCAAAGATGAAGCGAGCATGCCAGGATCAAAAAAAGAAGTTGCCAACGCCAAAGAAGAAGGCATTGAATTTATGTGGAATTTACAACCACTCAAAATCTCTCGAAACAATAATGAATTAATTATCAGCACGGCAAGCACAGACTTAAAGGCTGACGCAATTATCATCGCTTTTGGCTTTGCCGCTAATCCTCCAAAATGGCTTAGTGATTATGGCGTAGATTTAGATTCCAAATCTAGAGTAATTGTCAAAGACAAACTTGAAGATTTTGCTTTTCAAACATCCAAAGAAAATATTTTTGCTGGAGGCGATATGGTCCGAGGAGCAGACCTAGTAGTAACTGCTGTTTTTGAAGGTAGGGAAGCCGGCAAATCAATTTGCAAGTATCTAAAAAATCTCATCAAATCTTGACTTATTTTTCAAGATTCCACATACATAAAAAAGCTTTAAACTAGAAATCCACTAAACAATTGAGTTAATACCCAAAGCAAATAATACTTAAATGGGTATAGAAATTCTATGAATAATCTTTTTAATAGTTTTGGAAAACTTTCGCTCAAAATCAAACTTGCTGCATTAGTTAGTGGGGCATTAGCTTTACTTTTAGTTCTGGCCTGCTATGTGATTAATAATAACAATAGATCAGACACCAAAAAATCAGCTCTAATCATAATTGATCAAGCTTATATGACGGCTAAAAATGGTTTGGAGAGCTTCATTGAAGAAAGATGGGCTGATATTGTTCAGCTTAAAATACATGGCGATATTTATGACAATCACGCACTGCAAGTAGAGACAGAGACTACTTTCAATGGCAAAAAAGAAAAAATTTACGAAAGAATGTACACAATCAACATGTCAGGAAAAGTAATCAACAGTTCAGATCCTGCTTTGATTGGCAAGGATTTATCTCAAGATAGTATTTTCACTAAGACAACTGGTAAAACAAATCATTTTGATTTAAAAGTACAAGAAGACGGCAAAGTGATGGCTTATTTTTGTCTTAACGATGGTGGCAATGTTGTTGTATCAGAAGTTGATAATGACAAAATTTCAGATTTACTACAATCAGTTAGACCATATCCAAACAGCAGTGATACTTATATGTTCACTCTTGCTGATTCAGACCTTGGTCCAACTGCAACAGCTGTTTCAAAATCTGCATTTGAAAAAGACTTAATTGCTGGTATTCCAATCAGCAAAGGCACTGTACAAGTCAAAGCAAATACAGAATTTGAACTTAAGTTTTTGGATCCAGAAACTAATCAACCTACTCTAGGAGTAGCTGCGATTATCAAAGACGGCAAAGTAAGTGATATGGAAGGCTATCCAGACTATAGACATGTACCTGTGGTAGGCGTTGGAGGAACAATTAAATTCTCTGATGATTTTACAGCTGGTCTTATTGCTGAAGCCGATCTTAATGGCTCAAATGTTGGAATACACGGCAAAGATGAAGACGCTTTGAAGTTCTTAATGATATTTGCATTGATACTTCTTGTAGTAAGCTCTATTGTAAGTTGGTTTATCGCAAAATATATCGTAAACAGAGTTGATAAAGTTAGAGAGTTTACAAGACACACTGATGATCTTGCTTATAGATTAGCAAAGCAAGATGCTGATGAACTTGGCTCACTCACTGATGGTGTTAACGAATTTTTGGAGACAAGAGAAAGACTTATGGGAGAAGTTGCAAAAGCTGCTGCTGAGACCAAAGCTCTTGCTGACGAAGGCGTAAGATTTCAACAAATGATTCAAGCTGTTAATAAATCACAAGCTTCAATTGAATTCACAACCGATGGTTATGTATTGAACGCAAATGAAATATTTTTGAATGTTACGGGCTATACACTTGATGAAATCAAGGGCAAACACCACGGTCTTTTTGTAGACAACGACTACAAAAACAGCTACGAATACAAAGAATTCTGGAATATATTAGGTCAAGGCAAGAGCCATAAAAGTATCTACAAAAGAGTTACTAAAACTGGCAAAGATATATTTATTGATGCTACATACAACCCTGTAAAAAATGCAGAAGGAAAAGTAGAGTTTATTCTAAAATTCTGTTCTGATGTTACTGCCAGCATACTTGCTAAAGAGCAAGAAGCGCAGATGAAAAAAGAATTAGAAGAAACAATCAAGACTCTTTCTTATTCTTCTGGTAATCTAGAAAGCAGCTCAGAGAGCCTTAGTGCAAATGTAATGCAAATCTCTGATAGCTCAAACGAAGTACAAAACTACATCAATAGCGTAAGTGTTGCAGCAGAAGAGATGATCTCAAGTATCGCAGAGATATCAAAAAACACAGATAGAGCTGCGAAAATGACTCAGGATGCTGTATCTCAAATGCTAAGCACTGAAGACATTATTAGAAACTTACAAGGTAGAAGTGAGGAAATTGCTTCTATTTTGAAAGTAGTTACTGACATCGCTAACCAAACAAATCTTCTTGCTCTCAACGCCACTATCGAAGCGGCAAGAGCTGGTGATGCTGGAAAAGGTTTTGCGGTAGTCGCTAATGAAGTAAAAGAATTGGCTAACAGAACGGCAGAAGCGACGGAAGATATCAGTAACAAAATTGCTGCTATTCAAGTTGAATCACAAAACGCTCTCAAATCAATCGAGACTGCTTCCAACTCAGTGAAGACTATTAACGAAGTCTCTGTAACCATCGCAGGTTCTGTCGAAGAACAAACTGCGGTCACTTCAGAGATTGGTAGAAGTATGAGAAACTCAACTGAAAAAGTAGCTGAGATGGCTAATGGTATTTCAAGTGTTACAGAATTAGTTAGAGGAAATGTTGATCGTACAAGTGAAATCAACTCTGTAACTCATAAATTAACAGCACTAACTAAGTAAAACAACTAATTGCTGCTATAAGAAAACTAAATCACCACCTATATTAGGTGGTGATTTGCTTTTGTGATAAAATAGTCTACATGAAAAACAAAATCCCCACATGGGCAATTGTAGTTGGTGTAATAGTTCTAGCATTTATGTATCTAGGCGGAACTTACAATACTTTGGTCTCTAAGGGCGAGGGCGTAGCTAGTTCTTGGGGACAGGTTTCTAACGTATATCAAAGAAGATTGGATTTAATTCCAAATCTTGTTGAAACAGTAAAAGGTTATGCCAAACATGAAGAAGAAACGTTAACAGCAGTAATTGAAGCGAGATCAAAAGCTACTCAAACAACTATTGATCCTAGTAATATCTCACCAGAAGCTCTTGCCAAATTCGAGCAAGCTCAAGGTGGTATAAATAGTGCTTTATCAAGATTAATGGTAGTTGCAGAAAAATATCCTGATCTCAAAGCTAATGAGAATTTCTTGAACTTGCAAACTCAACTAGAAGGCACAGAGAACCGCATCACCAATGAAAGAAGAACTTTTAATGAGTCTGTCAAAGATTACAATAGCTATGCAAAAGCTTTTCCACAAAACATATTAGCCAACCTATTTGGTTTCAAGGCAAAAGCGTACTTTGAGGCTGAACCGGCTGCAGCAAAAGCACCAGAAGTAAAATTTTAATATGAGTAAAGATTTTTTAAGTAAAGAGGAGCTTCATGAAATTAGCTCTTGTATTTCTTTGGCTGAACTAAATAGTTCAGCAGAAATCAGAGTGCATATTGAGAATAAATGTGCCAAAGAGCCTTTAACCAGAGCCAAGGAAGTTTTTACTAATTTAAAAATGAACAAAACCAAAGATAGAAATGGAGTCTTGCTCTACATCGCTCATCAAGACAAAAAATTTGCAATTTTTGGAGATCAAGGAATTCATGAAAAGCTTGGCGACCAGTTTTGGCAAGAAGAAAAAGATCTCTTAAAAAGTTATTTTTCTCAAAGTCAATTCAAAGAAGGTATTAATCAAGCCATTAATAAAGTCGCCGAAAAACTTACTTTATATTTCCCTAGACAATCTAATGACAGTAATGAGCTATCAAACGAGGTAAGCATTGAAAACAACTAGATTCTTTATTTGCTTTGCTCTATTAATAGTCGGTGCTGTTGCTTTAGCGCTGCCACCAAAGTCAAATAGCCTTTATACCAATTTGTCCAAAGAGTTTCCAGATTTTCTAAATCAAAGCGAAGCAAAAAGTATTGAAAGCAAATTGGCTGACTATGCAATTAATAGCTCTAATGAAATTGCCATAGTCGTCGTAGATGACTTTGAGGGTAAAGAGGTCAATCAATATGCGACTGAATTGTTTAATGCTTGGGGCATTGGCTCCAAAAAAAATAATAATGGGGTTTTGGTTTTGGTCAAACCTACTAGCAATGATGATGGCGGGCGAAAAGTCTATATCAGCACTGGCTATGGTTTAGAAAGTGTTTTGCCGGATATAACTTGTAAAAAAATTATTTCTCATATCATTACGCCTTTTTTTAAATCGGGAAGTTATTATCAAGGACTGGATCAAGCAACTAACAAAATCATCGAGTTAAGTTCTCAAGAATATTTTCAAAAGAAACTAGCCACAAATCAAGATCACAAAATAACTTGGGTGATGATTGTTTTCGGAGTCATTATTTTATTGGTGATTATGGAATTCTTCACTCCAAAAAATAGAGCTCAAACTATCGGCAATAATAGTGTTGATTTTTTCCCTATCTTTTTAGGCGGCTTTGGGGGAGGCTCCGGTGGATCATTCGGTGGAGGATTTGGCGGAGGAATGTCTGGCGGCGGCGGTGCCGGCGGAGATTGGTAGATAAGAGGTAAAAAATACCATTTTATTGGTATAATAATGGTATGGCTTACCAATTCAAACTACAAATCCCAATAGCTCAAGATTTAAACAATAAACTCAAGAAAAAAGCCTCGGAATTGGGTTTTGGCTCGATTACCGATATAGCTCGATTACTACTTACGAATTTTGCAAATGGTAATCTAGTCATCTCTTTCAATAATCCTGAGCCACAAGAAAAGCTATCAAACCTGGATTTACTGCTAGCGGAATCAATTTTGGAACAAAAATCTGGGAAAACCAAAAAAATCAATTTATCAAAAAATATACATGATCAGCTCATGAATGACTAATCTTTTATGTATGAAATAGAAATCACAAAAACTTTCAGCGGAAATATAGAAAGCTTATTTCAAAAAATCAAAGCTTGAAAAATAAGATTTCTAAAACGATTACAAATCTAGCTGAAAATCCTAAAAATCCAATATTGAAAACTCACAAGGTGACCACTAAAGTACACGGCGAAGTATTCAGTTCGTCAGTAACTGGAGATATTAGAATCATCTGGTTAATTAGTGATGATAAAAAAATCACAATTTTATTGGTTGATATAGGTGGACATTCAGGATTTGATAGAGTTTACGATTAAAACCTATCTCTAATCAACACTTCTGATAAATCAAGTTGACCGGCTCTATCCCTAGCTGGCTTAGTAGCCTTACCAACAGTAATCATCATGCCTATCACATGATCTTGAGGTAAATTAATTAACTGAGCAACTTGAGCAGGATCAAAACCTATCATGGGACAAGTGTCATATTCCATTGCTTTAGCAGCAAGCATTATAGTTTGAGCAGCCATGCCAACTGATCTCATCGCTTCATCTCTTTGCAGCTGATCATTGTTTTCATAAAATTTCCCTATCATAGGCACCATAGTATCTTGTGCTTGCTGTGGGGCATTGCGCCAATAGCGGCTAGGTTCTTTTGCCCATGCTTTCAAGTCGGCGCATAATAAAATAACTATTGAAGCGTCAGTTACTTGAGCTTGTCCCCAAGCTGCAGCTTTCATATCTTCTCTAAGTGCTTTATCAGTAACCACAACGAAACGCCAATTTTGTATATTAAAAGAAGTCGGCGAAAGAATCGCAGCTGAAATCAAATCGCTAATTTCTTTTTCAGACATCTTATGATCAGGATCATAGTGTTTAATTGATCTTCTGGCTTTGACGGTTTCTAGAGTTTGCATCTTCAATAAGTATAACAAAAAGCTATAATAACTATATGGGTACTATCAATATAGATTCGCTCAAAGAGTTTTTAGAAAGCAATTACGCACGTCACTTGGTTTTTAAAACAAATAATACCGAGATAATTTTAATGTGCTGGCTACCTGGTCAAGGCACAGAGATTCATGATCATGGTAAATCAGATGCAACAACATTTGTCCTAGAAGGAGAGATGGATTGTACTACTTACTATGCAAATGGCACCAAAGAAATAAGCACTCTAGGGCAAGGTGATATTGAACATATTCCTGTTGGAGTAAAACATGAAGCGCATAATAAATCATCAAAAAATCTTGTAACTCTTCATATTTATTCACCACCATTAAGTGCTGAAGAAGAATTTAAAAGCTTGGGTTACAACAACGAAACACTGATGCAGACCATAAAACTAGACGAGAATGTAATCAGCTACTTGATTGGTTCTGACCCTGTTGGCTGCATGTCAGTATTTGGCAGAGAAGTTAGAAAAAAACGCAATATTGTAATTATCGGCGGAGGATTTAGTGGAAGCCTTGTTGCAACCCATTTAATGAGTAATCCAGAAAATCGCGAATTACAAATAATCATGATCGAACGCAAATCCAAATTCGCAAGAGGCTTTGCCTATTCAACGAATAGTCCTATGCACTATTTAAATGTTCCAGCTGCAAAGATGAGTGCATTTCCAGATCATCCAGAACACTTTTTGCTTTGGGCTCAAAAAAGAGATTCAAGCATTCAAGGAAGTAGTTTTGTCCCAAGAATGCTTTATGGAGAGTATTTGGAGGCTGTTTTACATGAAGCAGATCAGAATAAAGTTAACAGCATTAGTTTCAAAAGATTCAACGATGAAGCAATTGATATTACTATCAATAAATCAAAAGAAAAAGCTATCATCGAGCTTGAAAGTGGCAGTAAAATTGAAGCCGATCAGGTAGTACTGGCTGTTGGCAACTATCCACCCAGAGACATTAAAACCGATTCCAATTCATTTTATGAAAGTGAATTATATGCAAGAGATCCGTGGTCTCCAAAAGCACTTGCTAATGTTTCTCCAGACTCAGATATTCTTCTAATTGGTACTGGGCTTACCATGATAGACAAAGCTATAGAATTGAATTCCAAAAAGCATACTGGCAAAATCTATACTATTTCAAGACACGGACTGATACCTCAACAACACCATATCAACGCTGGAGTGATTCAAGTGGATAAAGATCTTTTATTTAAAGCTTCTGGTTTAAGGGAATTATTTTCTCAAATCAGAAAACAAATCAAAATTCTTGAGAAAATCGGTGGGGATTGGAGAGCCTATATTGATGGTTTAAGACCACACACACAAGAATTATGGAAATTACTTAGTGAAAAAGATAAAAAAAGATTTTTCAAATTTTTAAGACCTTATTGGGATACTCATAGACATCGTATCCCAGAAAAAGCAAGCTTAGTTATTCATGCAATGATCAATTGCTCTCAGCTTCAAGCTTTTGCAGGACGCATAAAAGAATTTAAACAAATCGACAATCACAAAGTAGAGGTTAAATTTTTAAATAAAAATACCAAAAAAATTGAATCTTTAATCGTTGGCAAGGTTATAAACTGCACTGGCTCTGAACAAGATTTCTGTCAAATTCAAGATCCTTTAATAACAAGTCTTTTAAAACAAAAATTGATTAGGCCTGATTTTATGTCTTTAGGGCTAGATGCAGATGACTCTGGAGCATTAATTGATGATGATGGAAATATTTCCAACATACTTTATACATTAGGTCCTCCTCTAAAAGGAAAATTGTGGGAGAGCACTGCAGTCCCAGAAATAAGAGTGCAAGCAAAAAACCTTGCACAATCTTTAATTCAACAAAACGTTAGTTTAAAGAATTAACCAAAAGTTGCTGGCGTTTTTGAAGTCTAATCTTCATATCTATATCATCAGCAGAATCAACCGCTTGATCCCAAGCAGTATAGATTTGATACTTACCAGTATCTCTTAAATCTCCTGCCACATAAAATCCAGGGATAGAAGATTCACCTTTTTCGTTACATACAACATTGCCTTTTTCAGTAACGGTAGCTCCTAACTGCAAAGCCAGTTCGTTATATGCGATTTGACCTAACATTGGGAAAGCCATTTCTACAGGCTCTATAGTTCCATCTTCCAATTCAAAAGCTTCCATTTTGGTTTTTGGGTCACCTTTTATTGAAACAATCGGGGATTTGATTACTTTAATTCTATATAAATCAATCAATGACTTAGACTCATCGTCACAATTTAATTCTTGACCATTGGTGAAAATTTTCATTGCAGGCGGATTATAACGCTCATGTAAGATTATTGCGACTTTTGCTGCAGTCATATTGTGACCGATAGCTGCAGTGATTTTTCCGATTGCATTGTGCCCATCACAGCGCATACAATAGTCTATATGACCATTATTAGCGTAAGGCAAAACCGGTCTTATAGAACCTTGTATCGCTGGTTGTACATCCATGATACCAGTAGCCAAAATTACATATCTTGATGTGTATGAGTTATTTTGGGAATCTTTTAAATTAAAACTTCCATCTGAGTTTTTAATAATCTCAATAATTGAATCTTTTTCTTGACGAAAATTTTTAGAAAATATCTCACTGTTTTGAATCCACTCAAAAGTTTCTTTAGTACCAGCAGTGATTGGTCTAGGCAAATCAGCCAAATAAGGCATATTAACTACTTTTGAGACCCATCTCGCTCGTGATTTTTTATTTGCTTTTGCATCACCTAAAAACACAATAGTGGATTTATTATTCAATACCGATCTCAAAACTGCC
>JAJTHA010000047.1 GCA_021299565.1 Candidatus Caenarcanales bacterium | reverse complement strand
TGAACCACTGCTTTAGTTCACTGATAGATTTGACACAAGCTTCTTTATCAAAGGTTTTTAAATCAATTGAATTTTGATTTGATTCTTTTTCCAAAAAATCTTCTAATTTTTGGAGATTTGCTTTTAAATTTATTTTAGATGATTTTGAATCCTCAAGATCATCCTGAAGTTCAGATCTACGCTTGAAATGATTTGTGACATAAGAGCTTAACATGCCACCGACTTGGCTACGATAATCAGCTGGCTTAACAAGCCTAGAAGGATTTTCAATTAATGCATTAACGATGTTAGTTACAGCAATTGGCAAGTCATTTGATAGAGATTTTTGTGGATCAATCGAACCAAAAAAACTTGATAATCCTTCAAAATTTGATTCAAGACCTCCTAGGATATCTTTTTCATCATAACCAGTTCTATGATTTAGATTGGTTAACTGGAGAGCGAATAAATCTAATGATTCTTCTAGAGAGTTTGTTTTTAAGCTAGGGATTGAAAAAAAAGTTCTACCTATTGAATTAGGCTTATTCATATCAAGATTATACTTAGTGATTAAGTCTTTTTTTGTCTGGTTGAATACCTTTTCAGGCGGGAGTTTCAAACTATTTGTATCCCAAACAGGTTTTATTACAGATTGCAAAGACAATCGAATTTCTTCTGGTATGTCACTTAAAGACTTAACAAGACTTTGTTGTTTTTTATCCAATTGGATATAATTTTCACAAGATTGATAAAAAAGGACTATTAATCCCTCAAATGTCATGCCTTTGCGTTGACCAACAAACAAAGATTTTTCTAGACCGGAGATACTTAATTTCAAACTTGTGTCATTATTGAATTCAGCAAAACTATCTTGTGAATTGGCAACCTCGCATGGCGCATTCAATATAGAATAGAACTTTGAAGCAACATCATTAGCTCTAGCAATCACAACTCCGCTTTGAATAGCCGTTTTCCACAACAATAATAAGCTTGAGGTTTCAATATCATTCGCTTTCCAATCAGCGAAATTCATATCACCAACTATATATTTGTAATCGTGTTTTATCGCTTCAAAAAACTCATTGAAAATATCTTTGTTTTTAGTTACGAGGGGAAATTTGATTGATCTAACTGAAGATGATTTACCATCTGCTAGCTTTTTAATTCTTTCTCTGTGTAAACGATAACCTTGAATAAAGTCTTGTTTGCGAGTTTGAAGTTTTTTTCTTTTTGATGATTGGGGCATAAAAAAAAGAGCCGGCTTTATATAAATATAAAGCCGGCATTGTAAAATACCAGCAACATACGATAACTTGGTAAGGCTAATTATGAAACAAGTTTTTAATTAATTGAACGAAAGAGGAAGCTTTCCTCACCTGGTTTCGGTGTCTGTTTTACCTGTAGCGGCCTTTTCCTCACCTGGTTTCGGTGTACACAGACAAGCACATTGCCTTTTCCTCACCTGGTTTCGGTGAGCACTGAAAAATAATAAGCCTTTTCCTCACCTGGTTTCGGTGGCTAATTGGTAACATCGAGCCTTTTCCTCACCTGGTTTCGGTGTAAGTGATGAATCGAGTGAGCCTTTTCCTCACCTGGTTTCGGTGGAATGCAAGATTGTTTAAGCCTTTTCCTCACCTGGTTTCGGTGTACCTGCTTTCTTCATCTGCCTTTTCCTCACCTGGTTTCGGTGAAATCATTCCAAGACATTAGCCTTTTCCTCACCTGGTTTCGGTGGCAATGATGACGTAACAAGCCTTTTCCTCACCTGGTTTCGGTGGAATCTCGCTCGGAGGCATGCCTTTTCCTCACCTGGTTTCGGTGAGATTCACCGTATTTGCTTGTATTTACAATGTCAGTTTACTGAAATAACTAAAGAAAATCCTAACATAATCCGATAATAAAGCAAGGATTTAATCAAAATAACATGCCGCGTTCTCAAAAAAAACCAATTTGGCTTCCATATACTTCTAGCATAGAAGTTAAAGGCCAAAAATTAGATTTCATCTACAAAGGTGGTAGATTAACAACTGAAATAAAGAATCTTCACTCCATCATGTTTTATGGTGCAGTTTGCCCGCTACAACAAAACTTCTTGGAGCTATGCTCCAAATACAAAGTCCCAATATGCATACATCGAAGAAATATGGAGCAAGCGGTATGGATTACACCTAGTGTAGGTCCACATTTTAACGAAGATTTATTGTCACGCCAAATACAATTCAGAAATTCAATCAAAAAATCAACACATATTTGCAAAAAAATTCTTGAAGCAAAATTCAAAGCAATGGAATGGCTAGTAAAATCTCCGACTAATTGGATGCGTCGAAATTATAGCCAAAAAGAAATGATTAATATTGAAGCAATACATGCCGCAAAATATTGGAAAATTTATTTCAGAGAACTTGGTTATGAGAATGAATCAAGAAGATCAAAAAACTCTCTCTCGACGGCGCTAGATGCCGCATCAAAATTCTATAGTTCAATTTTTTTAAGATGGATACTTTATCATAAACTTAGCCCTCATCATGGCTTCATACACCTTCCCTGCACATATCCTTCACTTGTATATGATCTGGTAGAACCGTATAGAGGTTATATAGAAAAAGTGATTTTTGAAAAAATCAAAACACTTCCCGAGAAACCCAAAGACCTAACTGGAATAGTTATTTCAACAATTGAAGATTTCATGGATCAACAAATCTATACTGACAGCACAAGACAAATTGTTACATTCCAAGAACTATTTCATGGGTCAGTATTAGCGCTAAGATCTTACCTAATTGGTCAATCTAAGGGATTGATTTTACCTAAGCCTGCAAAACCAAATGGAGGCAGACCAATCAAGGCTGGTTACAAACTTTATGGAAGATCAGCAGGACCTACAGACTTTTGGGAAGTAGCATCCGACGTATCGACCAAATATTTTGATTGTTGATTAACTACTCTAATTTCATCTAACAATAACTCAGTAGATTCAAGCTCCTCGCTAGTAACTCCATATTCTTTAAATTTATTCAATTGTGGCAATAACTTAGTTTCAAAAGATCCAACTAAATTATTAAATGCTTTAACACTACGTTTCATCCCAAGCTGCAAATCATCTAAATGCTCAACAAGAGTTCTTGCTCTTTTAAATAGCTCTTTGCCAATTTCTCTTACTCGCTCAGCATTTTGATTTAATTCAAACTCCTGCCAGCCCAAAGCCACAACTTTTAACATCGCATACAAAGTTGATGGTGTTGCCAACACTACTTTATTATTTAACGCATTTTCTACAATTATCGGATCAATCTCTGCAGCTGCAGCCAAAACCGAATCATTTGGCACAAACATTATCACAAAATCAGCAGCATATTGATCAGCCTCATGATATTTTTTCTTTGAGAGATCTTTGCAAGTATCAGCAATATTTTTGGCATGAGCTTTTAGGTGCTTATTCCTGTCCTCATCAGTATTAGATTCAATTGCTCTTATATAAGCATCTGCGTTAAATTTAGAATCAATCACTATATTGCGCTTATTTGGTAATTTAATTACAAAATCTGGCTTAGTGCCGGCTTGATCAATATTTTGCTCCGTAAAATCTGTAAAAGAATTTAAGCCAGCTTGTTCCAATATTTTTCTGACAGTGATCTCTCCCCAGCGTCCTCTTTGCTTGGCAGTTCCCAAAACATTATTTAATTTAGTAGTTTCCAAAGATAGCTTGCCTGCTTGTTCTGCTAAAGCAAATAATGATCCATTAATTGACGTAAGCGATTTTGCATTCTCCAATTCCAAGCTCTCTACTGCAGATTTATAATCAGAAATCATTTTTGATAATGGAGTTAATAAATTACTAAAACTCTGTTCTTTTATTTCTAGATTTTTTTGAGCATCTAATTTTAAATTATCAAATTTCTGTTCTGCTAAATCTAGAAAAAGCCTATTATTAGAACTCAAAGCTTCTGCTGCCAGGGCATTAAAACTATCTTTTAATTTAATTTCAAACTTATCACTTTGAGATTTATCACGGAAGATTACATAGCCAAAAAACAAAACAACAACTAGAATCAATAGCCATTCCATATATCTATTATTCCCAAGTTTTTATCACTTTGCAACGAAAGAGATTGCCACGCCGCTTCGCGGCTCGCAATGACTTTAGATTTTATTTTTTTAGATTGAAACTACTAATCAGTATTACACCCTACTGTATCTGCTTAATCACATCAAATATAGGCAAGTACATGGCAACAACAATAGATCCTACAATACCACCTAGAACCACGATAAATATCGGCTCCATCAAAGCAGTAAGCGACTCAACTGCGTTATCAACTTCAGTATCATAAAAATCCGCAACTTTAGAAAGCATAGTCTCTAATTCTCCAGATTCTTCACCGATAGAAACCATTTGAGTGACCATAGGAGGGAAAATTTCTGATTTGCCTAGTTGAGTACTGATTTGTCCGCCTTCTTGAGTTTCTTTTTGGACATCTTCTATAACTCTTTCCAGAACTGAATTGTTCGCAGACTCTTTTACGACTTCAAGCGCTGTAATAATCGGAACACCAGATTGTATAAGGGTTCCAAAGGTTCTAGTAAATCTTGCAACAGCAACTTTTTTGATAATATCTCCAAAAATCGGCACTCCTAAAATAAAACTATCAAGCGTATAACGACCCGATTCGGTTTCATACCAAGTTTTGAGTGAACGATAGCTAAACCAAACTACTACACCAAGAAGAATCACATAAGGTGATCGTAAAAAATTACTCACATCAATTAAAGCTTGAGTAAATGCTGGCAATTTACCGCCGGTACCAGCAAATATCGCTGAAAATTTTGGCAAGATGAAAGTCAACATGAACCATACAACTACCACCGAAATCCCTATAACCGTTATAGGATAAGTCATTGCGGTTTGGACTTTGTGGGCAAGCTTGTTACGAGCTTCCAAAAATCCTGCAAGCCTATTC
>JAJTHA010000096.1 GCA_021299565.1 Candidatus Caenarcanales bacterium | reverse complement strand
GATTGATCAAGTTGAGCTTGGCTCTAGCGAAGAGCAAGTATTTATCTCTTCTCAATTAGCTAAAAAACTTATAAATAAAAATCATCTCCGGGTTAGAATCGCTGGCAAAATTAAAGAGATTAAGTATCAAGTACTTAAAACAGACTCTGCAGAGTTTGATAATTTAATTCTTGGTGATATTCGCTTTATACAAAAATTATTAGAGCAAGAAAATATGATTAGTTATATCAATATTCTTGATAGCGATCAAAAATTAAATAAATTAGCCAGTTCTTTAGGACCGGACTTGCTTTGTACAAGTAGCGCTTCTCGCTCTAAGACAGCATTACAAATGATTTCTTCTTTTACTCTTAATTTAACGGCTTTGAGTTTACTAGCAGTTCTCTTGGCTGTATTTTTGATTTATAACTCAATATCTTTTTCTATTGTTAAAAGACGCAAACAACTTGCGATTTTAAAGGCAATAGGAGCCAGTGATTATGACTTGTCAATTATGATAATCGTTGAAGTTTTGTTTTTGTCGATGATTGGAATTGCTATTGGTCTTTTATTGGGATTGCTCTTAGGTATTAAGGTTAATGAGTTTGTTTTAAGCACCATCTCAGATATTTATTTAAGCTCTGAAATCTCTCGATATGAAATAAGTTTTTTGATGATAGCAAAGTCTGTAGTGATAGCGTTAATGGCAAGTGTTTTTGCCGCTCTTCCTGCGATTTATCAAGTACTAAACATCTCACCAATCTTGGCTATGTCTAGGCATAGTTTGGAAAGCTCCACTAAATCCCAGCTTTATCGTTTAGCGCTTGTCTCTTTGCTCGCTTTTTCGATAGCAATTTTATTATGGCAATTACCAACTAAAGCAATTGTGATCGCTTTTGTGATTCTACTTTTGTTTTTGATTGCCTATCTGATGTCTCTTCCTTTTTTGATAGTTAGTTTTTTGGATTTTGCTCTTAAGTATTTTTCTAGTTTTACTCTATCGAATTTGAGCCGTAATATGAGTCGTATTTTGCCTGCATTCTTGGCTTTGACTTTGGCTTTATCTATTGTAGTAGGTTTGGATTTGACTATCTCAAGTTTCAGAAAGACTGTGGACAAATGGCTTACAGATTCTTTGAGGGCTGATATTTATATATCTAACCCTAGATTAGTTTCAACAAAAATTGATAGTGACTTGTCGCCAGAATTAGTAAATGAAGTTAAAAGCTTTTGGCAAGACAAAGTCAACAATATTGTTAGTTATAAAAATACTACTTTGAAAACTAATTATGGTTTAATTCAATTCGCGAGTGTTAATCGCCAAGAACTTGTTCGAGAATTATTTAGTTTTAAATTTCAGGATTTTAATAGCTGGAAAGATTTTATGACTAAAAATGATGTGATATTTATTTCTGAGCCTTTGGCAACAAGATTGTCTTTGAAATTAAACGATACGATGGAATTGTTAGTAAATAAGCAAAAGAAATTATTTAAAATAAAAGCTATTATTTATGATTATGGTACTAGTGAAGGTATCGCCTATATCCCAAGTCCAGTCTATGAGAGTCTTGCCGGTGATAGCAAAATATCTTCACTTGCATTATTTGTTAATAACAAAAAACTAATTGATAAATATTTAGATGATTTTAATCAATTGATTGCAGGTCGTTATCAGTTATTTATAAGAACCAATAAGAAACTAAAAGATGATTCTATGCAAATCTTTGATAATACTTTTAGGGTTATATCAGTGCTTAAAATTCTAACAATAACTGTCGCGGTGATTGCAATTATTGCAAGCTTTACTGCATTGCAAATGGATAGAATTAGAGAAATTGCTATTTTGCAAGCGATTGGATTTGAACAGTTTACTTTGATGTCAATCGTCATAAAAGAATTATTATTTACCGCTTTTTTTGCAGCATTGTTTTCTCTGCCAGCTGCATATATAGAAGCTTGGATGATGGTTAATGTAATTAATCTCAAATCATTCGGCTGGTCTATGCCATTGATTTTTGATTGGAGCTTAATTGTTGAAGCTTTTGGATTATCCTTGCTAGCAGCTATACTCGCAGCAGTGGTTCCGTGTTTTAACTTATTTAAAATCAACATTGCAAAGGCTTTACGATATGAATAAATTTTGCTATTTAATTGCCACTGTTTGTTTTCTTACTGCTTGTGGTAAATCAAAAGCCCCTAGCAAATATAATCTCTCAGCACTAAGCAATCCTGATACCAAAGGCTTTGATAGAGCTCTCTCTAAGCGTCAATTTGTTTTCCCGCAAGATCATTTGCCGCATCAAAATTTCAGGACAGAATGGTGGTATTTTACTGGTAATTTGATGGACAAAAAATCACAAAGACCATTTTCTTATCAATTGACCATATTTAGACAGGCTCTCAAGCCTCACGCAATTACCAAAAGTTCTTTAAATCAAGTTTGGATGGGGCATTTGGCTATTACTGATATTCAAGATCATAAATTTTATTCTTATGAAATTCTAGAGAGAGAAGATCTAGCTTTAGCGGGGTTTAAAAATAATCCAATAGAAATTTTTATCGATGATTGGCAAATTATATTTAGAGATGAGAAATTCTTTTTATCAGCCAAGCACCAAGATATAGAACTTGATTTGGAGCTTGAAGCCCTGAAAGCAATTGCATTACAAGGTGATGAAGGCTTGAGTCAAAAAAGTGCTGAACCTGGCAACGCATCATATTATTATTCGATTACTCGTATGAAGACTGATGGGCAAATCAAAATCAATTCTAATAAGTATGATGTTTCTGGGCTTTCATGGTTTGATCGCGAATGGAGCACTAGTGCTTTGGCGCAAGATCAAGCTGGGTGGGATTGGTTTAGCTTGCAGTTAGATAATGAAACCGAGATTATGATTTATCAGTTGCGCAATAAAGATTCTTCAATTGATGAATATTCTTCAGCGGCAATATTTAATAGTGGTCGCAAAATTTTATTGAAGCAAAAAGATTTTGTGATTAAAGTTTTGAGATATTGGACAAGTCCCGAAGGTTTGAAATTACCTGCTGAATGGCAAATAGAAATCCCTTCGCAAAAGATAAGTTTGAAATTAAGCCCTAGAATCAATGACCAATTGCATAGGTTCAATATTAGTTACTGGGAAGGTTCTGTTGCAATTACTGGAAGCTACGACAGCAAAAAGATAAGTGGTTATGGATTTGCGGAGCTGACTGGATATTAAGTCTACTCCTGGTGCCAGTTAAGTGCGCCCTTACGCCACGCATAAATAAGCCCAATAGCCAAAATTCCTACAAAAATAAAAGCCTCAAAAATTATAAAACCACGAGTTCCAGGAGCAGCAGCATTAAAAAGATTTGCCCAAGGCATCAAAAAAACAAACTCTACATCAAAAACAATAAAAATGATCGCAAACAAATAATATTTAATATCAAACTGTACTTGTGCGTTCATCTCTGACTTCATACCGCATTCATAAGTTTCGTTTTTCATTCCACCTGGATTATAAATTCCAAAAAATCTTTGTATTACAGTACTGAGGCCAAGTAAAACCAGACCGTTTACTAGGGCTAAAGCTGTAATTAAACCTATTTGAGCAGTTGTCATATTACGAAATTATATATTTAGATTTGTTTTTCAGCAACTTAATCTGGCGTCATCCTGAGGGAGCGAAGCGACCGTAAGGATCCACATACCTTGATGCATCGTGGACCCTCACGTCGCTGCTTCGCAGCTCCTCAGGGTGACGAAAGTAAAAAAATATCCAAGTGAACTAGATATGCTTTTCGTAAAGCTCAAGTGTATTAGCAAGTAGCATAGCAACTGTCATAGGACCTACACCACCCGGTACGGGAGTAATCAGGCTCGCTTTTTCAAAAGCTTTAGTAAATTCCACGTCACCCACCAATGTTCTCTTGCCATCTATTTCAATCGCGTTAATTCCAACATCTATGATCACCGCTCCGACTTTGATAGCATTTGCTTTTATAAATTCAGCTTGCCCAATGGCTGCGACGATAATATCTGCTTGAGCAAGTAGCGCTTCTAAGTTCTGTGTTTTGCTATGAGCCATAGTAACTGTGGCATTAGCAGCATTTAGTAGCAAACTAATTGGTTTGCCTACAAGTGTGCTTCTGCCTAAGACTATTGCTTGTTTGCCACTGCAATTTACATTGGAGCGTTTAAGGAGTTCCATGCAACCTCTTGGGGTACAGGGTTCTATCGCATCTTTAGATCCTACGACTAATTTGCCAAGATTAATTGTGGTCAATCCATCGACATCTTTGTTAGCCAAGATATGGTCAATGATTTCTTGACTAGAATTTTTTAGAGCTGCAGGAAGAGGTAGTTGCAATAAAATCCCATCCACATTGGGATCTTGATTGTATTTGTTTATAATTGATATTAATTCTTCTTTGCTGCAATTGGCTGCAAGTATGGTCTTGAAGGATACAATTCCAACTTCGGCGCATGATTTTTCTTTGTTTGAGACATAATAATGACTAGCGGGATCATCGCCAACTAAAATTACCGCAAGACCGGGAGCTCTTTTGTTTAAATTGCTAATTTTGTTTTTTAGTTCGTTTTTGATTTCAGCTGCAATTGCCTTGCCGTCAATAATTTTCTCACTCATCTCTTTCTATTATGTCATTGCGAGCCCAGTGAAGCAATCTCTTTATAATTTTATTTGACCTCTTTTGAAACCCACAAGAGCAAGGCTTGCGAGTCCGAAAAAATCGGAGTTTACTTGCCGTAAATGAGATTTTTGAGGACGAGTCTAACGCAGCT
>JAJTHA010000206.1 GCA_021299565.1 Candidatus Caenarcanales bacterium | reverse complement strand
TGAATTTTATCAAAAATAATTTTGAATTTAATGATGAATCAAGACAATTAATACAAGGGCATCTTCAGTCTATTGCTGTCAAAAACCCTAATTACCAAATAAATCAAGGAAGAGTTTCCTCAGATGATTTCTTTCCATTTACAAATGAGCAAATTAAAAAAATTAGCAGTGAAATCACCTCAGACAGCCCTCCCTACCCATTAGAAGGCAAAGACAAAGGTAAACGATTCAGAGAATCTCAGCAAAAAGCTATTAAAGTTGCCAAACGTGCTTCGCAGACTTACTTTAGCTTCCCTGCTCTAACTTTTGATGCAAAAAAAATTATTCCAGGCAAAGAATCCACTCTGGCTGAATATGCTCAAGATTTCTTTGAAGCTTTTGATAGATTGAATCATTCTAAAATAGATAAATATCCTGGAAATGGTTTTTGTTTACGCAATTTGAAAATACCAGCAATATTGGGTTTCGGGGATATCAATGAAAAAAGTCACCCACTATTATTTAAGAGTTATCAAGCATATGCTGACGAATTACAAAAATCTTGTCCATGGCTTAGTCGAGGACTAGAAGATGCTAATCAAGCTGAATATATTGTCGCAAGAGGCTTCCAGGCTGTTATTCCACCGAGCAAAAAAGGTTATTTTATAAAAGATCAAAATGGTCAAAAAATACATTATTCGTATATAGTTTTCAACCAGCATTTCAATCAAAATACAAAAAGAACTAATAAATATGATGTCAGCAAAAGCTTTTTGGTACCAACAAAAGTGCTTAGAAAATTTATAGATCCATATCGTATCTCGAGCAGTAATTACACTGGGTTTAACGGCCAATTGCCTGATTTTTGTGACTCAAATATAACTAGAGAAGCGCTAGAATATGCTGCTGAACAAGAGTCTGCGAATATACTTAATTTAAGCTGGGCAAGTAATTTAGGTGGTCTAGCAAATACTTTCCCGCCTCGAAGCAAACCTTATCATGCATGGGAAATTTTTCGACAAAAAGAAACCAAGGACAAGCTTGGACATGTTCATAAAAGTCACATTCTTGGGGGCTACAATTTTGCAGGCAGCAAAGAAGATCTCGAAGCATTAAAGTCATTTAGGGAAGCCGAAAACGATGTTTATTCAACAAGTGATGGCTGTCAGCAATTGATTTATATGTTCAATCTTGGCCTAGCGCATTTACACAAAGGAATTGCGGTAAAATCTGATTCCATTGAAGATCAAGAAATTGACTTTACTCAAAGTCCAATAGTAGACCCTGAACTTATAAACCTCAATGCCAAAAACTACATGCTCCAAAGAGCTCTAGAGATACATGAATCATTGCATTCAAGAGGAGCTCCAGAACAAGAATATCCACTACTCTTGATTGGTGAAACCTTTAATAACGGAAACAGACCTCAGCTTTACCCTGCATTAGATACTTATGATCTTAAGCTTAGAATATCAGAAGAGAAGTCTATTGATTTATCAGTAATGTCTCGCGAACAACAAGAGCTGTTTTTCATGCAGCATTTTATAGAATCAACAATTAGCAAAATAAATTTAGATCTTAGGTTTTATGCAAGAGAGGGACTAGGTTCAAAAGCTAATCAAGAAAAAACTATTTTTGATAAAATAGCATTTTATAGAATTTTATGAGAATAACAAGAAATAATACCCCGACCAAACCAGATAGCCCCACTAAACCAGAGACTACTCCGACTGAGACTCCTAGTCCCGCAAGATTTGAGCCAGTAGAAGCTCCTGACGAAGGTGAAGAAGTAGAAACTTGTCCAGGGATATGTCCAACTCGCACACTTCCTGACGAAGAAAACGATCCAAGCGGCAGAAGCCGTTTGGAAATTAACTTGCATTCGACTAACTAGATTTTAAACAGCCACTAACAAAGAATCAGGATTGATCTGCAAACCAGGTCCTTGAGTAATGCTTACAAAAGCTGATTTCAAATAGACGCCTTTTGATGAGCTTGGTTTACATTTATTGATTTCTTGTATCGCTGCAGCAAGGTTTTTGATTAAATCCTCTGCGCTAAATTTAGAATTACCAATAGGCATATGAACAACAGCACCTGTTTTTTCTGCTCTGAAGCTAACTTTACCAGCTTGTAAATCTTTAACCGCTTTTGCTACGTCAGCAACAACAGTTCCATCTTTAGGGTTAGGCATAAGTCCTCTTGGACCAAGTACTCTACCCAATTTACCAAGAAGAGGCATACAATCTGGAGCTGCGACTAAAACGTCGAAATCCATCCAACCATCTTCAATTCTTTTAACTATATCTTCTGTACCAGCTTCAAAAGCGCCAGCTGCTTTAGCTTCAGCAACTTTTTCACCTTTAGCGACTACAGCAACTCTCACTGTTTTACCAGTACCAGCTGGAAGAGATACTGATGCTCTCACTTGCTGATCATTTGCTTTAGTATCGATTCCTAATTGAATCGCCAAAGAAAATGTTTGTGGATTTTTTTTGTTGCAATTCTCGTCAGCAAAAGCTTTTAGGGTTTCGATTGCTTTTTTAGCATCGTTTTTGCCCGGGTTTGCTTCTACGATTGTTTTGATTTTTGTTTGTCTTTTTGTTAGCTTTGCCATTATTCTCCTACCTTTTGTTTTTTAAGTAGTGCATACGAATATACACTTGCTGCTAGCTTGAAAATTATTTACGCCGTTACAACAACACCCATACTACGAGCTGTTCCTGCAATGATCTTTTTCGCTGCGTTGATATCGTTAGCGTTAAGATCTGGCATCTTTTGCTCAGCTACTTCAGTTAGTTGTTTGTCGTTAATTTTGCCGACTTTTTCTAAGTGAGGTACTGCTGAACCTTTAGGAATATTGATTTTCTTTTTGACCAAAACTGATGCTGGTGGTTCTTTCAAAATGAATGTGAAAGATCTATCAGAATAAACGCTGATCAAAACTGGAATTACGTAACCAATTTTATCCTTGGTCGCTTCATTATATTGCTTGCAAAACTCCATGATGTTAACACCATGCTGACCCAAAGCTGGCCCTACTGGAGGCGCCGGGTTTGCTTTGCCTGCTTCTAATTGAAGATTTATATAACCTGTGATTTCTTTTGCCATAAGCGATGAAAATTATATCAAGCTCAAGACTGGGCAAAAACTAATGAAAATCTAAACTTTTGTAGTGATTTCGACAGCTGGTCTCATTATTTCTACAGATGAATAAAACTATCATCAAACTAGCTCTAGCTGAAGACCTCGATCCGAGCGGGGACATCAGTGGTCAAATGCTAGAAAACCAAAAAGCCAAAGCCCAAATCATCGCTAAGGAGCCAGGCATCATGGCTTGCCGTAATCTTGTTTCAGAGATTCTTCAGACATATTGTGAAATCTACTGCCCAGAAGAAAACTTTGAAATTGTTTTCCATAAAGCTGACGGCGCTGAATTCCAAGCCAAAGAAATTCTTGTCGAGATTTATGCTGATATCAAGATTTTACTTGCAACAGAAAGAACTATATTGAATTTTCTACAAAGGCTTACTGCTATTTCAACTCAAGCGCGCAAATTGACCAGCATGATACTAAAGACAAATTGCAAATTATTAGATACTCGCAAAAGCTCGCCTGGCCTTCGCTTGCTGTCTAAAGAAGCGTTGAGAATAGGCGGCGGGACTAATCACAGAATGAACCTAAGCGATATGGTCATGCTCAAAGAAAATCATATTGCTGGTATTAAACATACTGAAATCCAAAAACTGATACAAAATTTAAGAAATAAATTTCCTCAAGTCAAAATAGAAGTTGAGATTAACAAAGACAATTTGCCTCTATTAAAAACTTTTGTTGAAAATGCTGTTGATATAGTGATGCTTGATAATTTTGACTATAATGAATTACCTATTCTCGTCTCTCAAATCCGTTCTCTATCTGCTTTGGTCAAAATTGAAGCGAGTGGTGGTATTAACGAAAATAATCTTTTGGATTACGCACAAACTGGTGTAGATTACATCTCTATGGGTTCTGTGTTTACGCAGGCTGGGATACTGGATCTTTCGATGATAATTGAGATTCTATAACTTTTGTTAACTGAGACTTGATGTTTGAAAATTTTCTCTTCATTACATCTTGTATTTGAACAATTCCCTTAGCATAAACATCTTTTGGATTAGATGATTTAACTTGTAAATGGATTGTTTTTTCTTCATTTCCTGATTTAGCAAGCCTCACAGTGATATCCGTTCCCCCATAATCTAAATGGGACTCAGGCTCACTGACCTCAAAAGAAAAATTCTTTAAACTAAATTGCTGCATCATAGTATTTTTAATCTCAGACAAAGCTGCAGCCACGCGCAATTCAGAAAATCTACCTCTCCCAAATTTAAACAAGAAATCTCTGGCAGCTTCTTTTCCTTCTTTTGCCGCTCCATCGATGAAATCGATTAATATTCGCACTGGATCAGGTCGCTGCGGGAGCTCTTCTTTGAAAAGTGCATTTAGCCAATCAAAAATTGGTACAGAAGCCATGTGACGAGGAAAATGCTCATTTTTCGCTTTAGAGAATAAAACTAGTTTCTGTTGACTAAGTTCTTGAATATCATGTTGAAAAGTATTGCCTAGAACGGTCCTAAAACTTTCATCGAGCCCAGCCCAAAACTCCTGGATCTGCTGAGCATCAATTGGTGCTAGTTTATTGGCAAGCGAGACTTTATAACGAATATGATTATTGCCCACAGGGATGATTATAACTTATTATCTGGTATTTGTAAAGCTGTATTTGAGGTCGAAGCCTAACGCAGCAGATGGGGCTTTGAGAATAAATTCTTAATCAAAAACCGAATATTTGGCTTCTTCCTCATCACCCTTGAATTCGCCTGTTTTCTGAGCCGCAAAATAGAAAAACCCAGCCCAAATACCAAAGGTCAAACATAAAAGCCCAGGCCCCAGCCAAACCCAAACACCACTTAAAGGACAATTAGGACACATAAATTATAAAAGCTCCTTAATACTAGCC
>JAJTHA010000205.1 GCA_021299565.1 Candidatus Caenarcanales bacterium | reverse complement strand
TTTTAATTAGTCATTTTAAAAAACTGTTTCAAAAAATCAAAGCGCCTTGGTTTTCTGATCACTTGTCCTGCACGAGAATACAAGGTTACTATCTACAAGACCTTATACCGATACCACGGACAAAAGAAGCAGTTGACATAGTCTGTGACAATATCAAATTTTTACAAGATCAGTTTCAAATTCCATTTTTGATCGAGAATCCAAGTTATTATTCTTTAGTTAGTGAACCTGAATTGTCTGAAGCTGATTTTATTAATCAGATTTTGTATAAAGCAGATTGTGGGCTTTTGCTTGATGTTAATAATATTTACGTAAATTCAGCTAATCATCAGTCATACTCGCCAAAAGAATTTTTGTATCAGATAGATCTCTCTCGCTTAGTGCAAGTACATATAGCAGGTCATTTGAAAAACTATAAAGCGAAATTATCATCAAAATCTCTTGCCATTCTTGATACGCATGGAGATAAAATTAGCGAAGATGTTTTGAATATTTTGCAAGAGCTTTTGCGTTTGGCTAAGCCAAAGGCAATCTTGCTAGAAAGAGACTCTAATTTTCCTGATTTCGATGAGCTTCTAGAAGAATTAGAGATTTTAAATACGATGAATTATGAACTTGCATAAAACACAAAACGAAATACTAAATTTCATGCGAGGCAAAAACAGCTCCTTAAGTGAAGCATTGCAAGAAGATTTATTGATTTATAAAAGTCTGATCATTAACAATGCCCAAGCTTTAATCGAAAAAATTTATCCTTATACTTGTACGATTGTTCGAAGACATTTTGATGTATACGATTTAGTCAAAAGCTATTTGGAAGAACTTCCCTCAAGCTCTCCAATTTATAGTGATTTGCTAAATGAATTACCAATTTTTATTTCGAACTATAAGGATTTACTGCCAAACCCTCTGCCTAATTATCTTTCAGAGCTCGCTTATTATGAATTATCTATTTTGCAAGTGCAGAATTTTCCTGATCTTGCACTAATGAAAAATGGTTTTAATCCTCACTGTAAATTTCTTGATTTACAATTTCCAATTAGTAAAGTTATTGAATTGATAAAAGTAGATTTGGAGACCATTGTCGATGTTGATATAGAAATTGAGACAGAGAAACTTTTTGTTTATAGAGAGCCTGAGACATTTTTAGCAAAGACTATACTCGTAACTCAAGCGCTTGATTTGATTTTGCTAAATTTGTCCCAAGAGATGGAGATAACGAAACTTAGTAAATTAGTTCTAGAAAAATTTCCGGACTTAGATCAAAAGTCTTTTGATGAATTAATTCTAAGCTTGAAAAATCTAAAAGTTTTGCTAAACTAGGTCCAGGTGTTAGTTTAGGGCCGGGGCCGTGGATTTTTATACAAAAGAACAATTAAATCAATTTTCTGGAGTTGGCGAACTTTCTAGACAAGCACCTCCAGATTTTGAGCCAAATGGTGATTTGATTCTTGATTTTCCTGGCGTGAAAGAGATTTATAAGCAAGCTTTGAGAATTATTGAATCAGGCAAAACAGTTAAGTTTGAAACCAAAGCAGTATGCAAAACAAATTCTATTAATAACAACAATTTTCTGGTAACTTTTCCTGAAGCCAAAGCATCAGCAGAAGATGGTTTGATGATCAATCGTTTTGGACATCTTAGTGTTAGTCAGATAGCAGGTTTAAGAGTTTTAGGTAATTATTCTTTAGCTTATATCGAAGCAAAAGCTCAAATTGATGCCTATAAAAAATCCTTTAGACAAAATATAGATCATTTTTATACGCCCTATGGCTCAATCAGTAATTTGATTTTGGATGATGTTTGTAAGGCTGCTGATTGTGGTGGCTATGATCCAATGGTATTTTTGTTACCAGCGAATGCTTTAAGAGCTTATAGAGTAAATCGTTACACAACTTGGCAACTTCCAGTTTGTAAAGAAAGTAAAACCAAAATTTATTTACTAGATAAATTTGGCAAAAATATAGATGAGGTCAAGTTAGCTGAAAGTAAAATTCAAAATTTAGATTATCCGATTTACAAAGTCAAACTGGAAGATAGATGGGTTTTACTATGTCTTGCGCCAAGCTCTTATAAAGACCTGTCTGAAAAAAACTCTCTTAAAATTAATCAGAATATGATCGATTCTTTGAAGTCATTCAAAGTCTTTGATACAAATGATTTTACAGAAGAAGAAACAATTAGTTGTTCTATTGGGCAAGCAACAAGAGTTATATTCGCTTTGTTAGGATCAAATTATGATTTGGTGCCAGAGGCTTTATTAAATGCTGAAGCAGGTTCTTGGTCTTCTTTGGTCCAAGAAAACGCTAGCACCGGACGTTTTCAGGGTATCAATAGTATGCATGAAGTTTTGAAACAGCAATGGTTTAAGCATGCTGATTTACATTTGCCATGGAACTATCTAGGTTTTGATAAATTAACTAAAGCAAATGAGCACTTAGTTGATGATCCTCATGTATTTTTGCTTGCTCCCGATAACAGCGATAAACCTCTTGCTGAAAGGCTTTGTTTTATTGAAGCTGCTCAAGATTGGAAAAAATATAGTTTTGAATTACTGCAATTTGTTTTGCGTTTTGTGTACAAGCAGTATGTGACTATTGCAAGTCGCAAGTATCTTTTGAGCACAAAAGAAATTATGCAATCCATAGTTTTTTATTTGCAGCTTTCTGATAAAGAAAAATCAAATGTTGAATTGGTACCTGAGCTTCAAGCAAATTTAGAGTTGATTTATTTGGCTCATCAAGCAGCTAACGCAAGAGCAGATTTTTATAGCTTAAAAACTAATAGCTTTAATTTAGCTCGCTTAAAAGCAATCGCTCAAATAGAACTTAAACTTGAATCTTTGGACAAATCTCTTGTCCAAAGCTTTTTGGCTAAGTTAAAAGAAATTTTGTCTAAAGATGCTGATAGCGGTTCTAATCTGTGGGATCAATATTGCCTTCAGTACAAGGCTTTGGACCGATAAGCAAAACTATCTCTCCCAAAATATCTTTTGGAAATTCTTCTATAAGTCTTTCTCTTACTGTGTGAGCAGAGCCGTAGTATTTGCTTTCAAATTTTTTGCTTAGTTCTCTAGCTAGAAAAATTTCTCTTTCCGGTAAAATGTTTTCTATATCGATTAATGTTTTTATTATTCTGTGTGGGCTTTCAAAAATAACAATTGCTCTCTCTTCATTGATCAATTTTTTTAAGATTCTTCGTCTTTGTTTAGGACCATGCGGCAAGAATCCTTCATAGGTAAAGCGGCTTGTGTCAAAAGGACAAAGACTAAGTGCGACTGTCAAAGCTGAAGCCCCAGGTATTGAAATTAATTGGTGAGCACTTTGATAAATAGCTTTTACTATAGAAGCGCCAGGATCACTAATGAGTGGAGTACCAGCATCGCTCAAAATCGCAAGATCATTGCCTTCATCGAGAAGAGCTAAAATTTCTCTTTCTCTTTTGCGCTCGTTTTCTTGATTGAAACTAATTAAGCGCTTATCTTTTATCTGATAATGGTTTAATAGTTTTTGACTGACTCTTGTATCCTCGCAAAATATTACTGGCACTGATTCCAAGGTTTTTAGCGCTCTAAAGCTTATATCCTCGAGGTTGCCAATAGGGCTTGCGACTAAATATAGTATTGACATTAGTTTTGATTACTGAGAACTATGATGCCATATTTTCCTGGCTTTGCTAAGCAAATGGGTTGCTAGAGCAGAATGAGACATTAATGATAAAGAGATTATATATCTACGCAATGTCTCTATCCACTATGGTAGAATATCATACCTGTCTATGAGAAGAAAAATCAAAAATAGCCCTGAATCAGTTGATATCAACTTTAAGAATGTAGCTTTACTAACTAGCTTCACTGATTCAAGTAACAGAATTTTGGGCCGTAAGCAAACAGGCCTAGATGCCAAGAAGCAAAGGCTTCTTCAAAAAGCAGTTAAGTGTGCAAGAACATTGGGTTTGATGCCATACTAAAAGGAATTTTATGTCAAGAAAGTGCGATATTACAGGTAGAAAAGCAGGCAAAGGTTGGAGATACTCATTTTTGAGAGCCCACTTTAACCCGACTGCAAAACGTAAATTTGAGATTAATTTGCAAACTATTACTGCAATAATCGATGGTAAAAAACAAAAATTGAAAGTTAGCACAAAAGTTTTAAAAACTTTTCCTGAATTAAAATCAGGTATCAGCTCAGCTAAGCTTAAGAAAGGCGCAAGACGCAGATTAAGAAATAAAGCTAATCAAGCTGCTGCTTAAGCTCAACTTTTGTTTTTGAGGCATAATACATAAAGGAGTTTCAATGTCCTCAACAGGAGATACAACTAGCATTAAAGAATTGGCGTCACAATTAAAAGTTTCTGACGCTCTTCTCAAAAAGATTTTAAAAGACTTCTCTATAGAAGCAATTCGCGAACAAAATAAATTGGTTTTGGATCAAGAATCGGTGCGTATAATCAAAGAAATTTTGGCACTTAGAGCAAGCGGCAAAAAAAACCATGAAATTAAAGAAATTTTTGAAGCTTATAAAAAAGCTCAGCCAGTTGAAGAACCAAATGTAACAGCTCCAAAAGTAGAGAATAAAAAACCTCTTAAAAAGCCTGAGCCAAAAATCAAAAGCAAAATTGTAGCTGCTAAAAAAGACAAAGTAGCAAAAATAGTTGATCTTGAGCCTAAAGAGCAAGAAGCAAAACCAGAGCAAGCTGAAAAAATAGAATCTAAACATCAAGAGCCTGAAGTTCAGAAGCCTCAAGAAGAATTTCAAGTCGAGCAGTCATCTGAAGAAAACGATGATGATGAAGCTTCTTATGACAATCTAGCTGGTTATATGGAAGACGAAGACGACGAAAAAGAAAACGAAGTCAGTAGTTTATTACATAAAGAAGACGATGGATTAGAGGCTCTAGATGATCATGAACATGTTGAAGAAGCTAACGAAGTTGATGAAATAGAAGATAAATTATCACCAAGAAAAATTCGCCGTCGACAATTTAGTTTTAGGTATATTCAAAACCAAATCACCAATGATTCTAAGCGTTTGAATTACATCAAACAAAAACTTAAAAGAGGAAAGCTCTCCGTCAAAGAGAAACTTAATTTAGAAGAGTCGTTACAAAAGCGCTCAGAGATTCTTTCTGGTTGGATTCATTTACTTAGATGGGTTAGGAGTTAGTTTCCATGCTCAGGTTCCTTACAGCAGGTGAATCACATGGTCCAGAACTAAACATCATTATTGATGGAATACCTGCAAATCTAGAAATATTAGCAGAGGATATAAATCAAGACTTGTCTAGAAGACAAGCTGGCTATGGTCGCGGCGGTAGAATGAAAATCGAAAAAGATCAGGTGATTTTTTCTGCTGGTGTGCGCCATGGTAAAACAATGGGCGGAGCACCAGTTGCTCTGCGTATCATCAATAAAGACCATGAAAAATGGCTTGATGTTATGTCCTCAAAGCCAGTTGATATAAACGATGAAACGATCAGAAAGTCCCTTGAAGATAAATATATTTCTAAAGTGAGACCAGGGCATGCAGACTTTGCTGGGGCAATAAAATATCAATCAAAAGATGTAAGAGATATTCTTGAAAGATCTTCTGCTCGTGAAACGACTTCTAGGGTTGCGGTGGGTGCAGTTTGCAAAAAATTTCTAAGAGAATTTGGTGTAGAGATTTTTTCTCATGTTTTGCAGATAGGCAAATATACTATAGAGCATCAAAATAAATGGTGGTTGGACGCCGCTAGCTATCAGGCTTCTAAGGCTTTAGTGGAATCTTCTGAGCTGAGAATTTATGATCCCTCTAATAAATACGAAAAAGATATTAAAGACTATATAGATCAAACGCGAAAAGCAGGAGATACTCTTGGAGGTTTGCTGGAAGTTTTTGCCTTAGGTTTGCCAATTGGTCTAGGTTCTCATGTACAGTGGGATAGAAGACTAGATGGACTTATCGCTCAATCACTTATGAGTGTGCATACTGTTAAATCTGTTGCTTTTGGCGCAGGTACAGGGGTTGCTGCATTACCAGGATCTCAAGTGCAGGATCAAATATATGTTAATCCTGAAAACGATCCGCGTTATATTCGTCATGAAAATAAACTTGGCGGCATAGAAGGTGGTATGAGCAATGGTATGCCAGTAGTTTGTACGGTTGCAGTCAAACCAATTCCTACTCTCATTGCCAAACTTGATTCTATTGATCTTGATACTAGAGATGAAGCTAAATCTCATTTTGAAAGATCTGATATTTGTGTAGTTCCTGCTGCTGGAGTGGTCTTGGAAGCTATGCTGGCTATGACTCTTGCTACTGCCTTTCTAGAAAAATTTGGTGGGGATAGTATTGAAGAGACCAAAGCCAACTATAATTCTTACCTTAGTTATTGCAAAGGGCGTTAACTTACCAAGGTTTTAAATTTTTGCTAGGTAAATTTTTGCTCCCAGATTTTTGCATTGAAGCTGGATTTGATTCTTTTGCTTGTCTTAAAAGTCTATCAATATCTTGTTTACTTAAACCTGTTTTACTTTGTCCCTGCGACTGATCGCTTTGATTTTTGCTGTTTTGTTGTTTGTTGTTTTGATTTTGTTTATCGTTTTTGTTTGAATTGTCTTGATTCTTGTTTTGGGAATTATCTTTTTGATTTTGCTGGTCTTGATTATTTTTATCATTGCCTTTGTTTTTATTTTTCTTTTGTTCTTCTAATTTCTTTTTGGCAAGTCCTAGATTATATTTAGCATTTTCGTCATTAGCTTTGATTTTTAGAGCTTGCTCATAAGAGTCAATCGCTGATTGGTAGTTTTCTTGTCTAAAAAAAGCATTGCCCAAGTTATAAAGTGCTTTTTCTTTTAAATCCGGGTTTTTATCTGCTAATTCAATAGCATGCATAAAATTATTGGCAGCTTTTTTATAGTCATGGATTTTATAATTTGCAACTCCAAGATTATAGTTGAGTCTAGTATTAGAAGGCTGATCGCTTAGAACAGGTGCGTAACGGTCAACTGCTTCTTGATATTTTTTTGCTTGCAGTTTAAAATCACCATCCCATAAACGCCAATCAAAGATATGCGCTTCACTTGCCTGTGCATTAGCCAAGAATGTAAATAAGATCAAAGCTCTAAACGGTAATTTAATCCCAAAATTTAACATCAATAATAGATCTAGAAATAAAGCAGCAAGGGCAATAGACATAAATATTTGATATGTTTCAAACCATTTTTTTGATTTGCCCGATTTAAGCTCTTCTTGTGAAATTTCTGTTTTAATCGAGTCAAAATATATTTGATCCAAATGAAAATCATTATTAGATGATCTAACATAAACACCACCAGAGTTTTGGGCGATGTTTCTGAGCATCTCATCATCTAGTTTGGTAATTTTGATACCTTCAATAGTTTGCACGGGAGCGCCACTTTCAGTGCCAACACCAATGCAGTAAATCTTTATGCCTTGTCCAGCGGCTTGAGAAGCCGCCATCAAAGTTTGTTTGTCTTGTTCTTCGCCATCACTGATAATTATCAGTGCTTTTGATTCGCTTTTAAGATGATCAAAGGCTTTGGTGGCTCTCTCTATTGCTGATTTGATTGATGTTCCAGGTATATCTATAGAATCAGTATTTATTCCACTGAGCCAATCTTTTACCATAAGGTAGTCATGAGTTAAAGGAGTTTGTAGATAAGCGTCACCAGCAAATACTATTAATCCAATTCTATCTCCACTTAATTTATCAATTAATTTGTTGATTTCTAATTTGGCTCTGGCAAGTCTTGATGGTTGAATATCTCTTGCCTCCATGCTCTTAGATACATCAAGAGCAATTAAAATATTGGTACCTTCGCTTTTGACTTCAACCAAATCAAAGCCCCAACGTGGTGAAATTAAAGCGATTATAAACATCAGAAAACTAAGGCTAATTAAAAACAAATGGATCAGATATCTAGTTTGAGAACCTTTGGGGAAAAGACTTCTAAGCTTACTTAAATCACAAAGCTTGTTGAGAGCGCTAGCTCTTCTTTTCCATATAAACAAAGCAAAAGCGATAAATCCTGGGATTAAAAAAAGTAAAAAAAGTAATTCTGGATGCTTTATATTCATGCTTTATAACCTAAACAAAATTGTCCCCACTAAAACTACTTCGACCACAAAAAAGAAAAACGCCGGCCATAAAAACTTTTCATAGATATCCAAAAACGAATTGTATTGATTGACCTTGGCTTCTGTTTTTTCTAGTTTGTCTATATTCTCATAAATTTTTTGTAAATCATTGGTGCTTCTGGCTCTATAATACAAACCACCAGTTTCATCTGCGATTTTTGTTAACAGTTCTTCGTCGATTTCTACTTCTTGATTGACTTTAATTGGTCCTGCAGGCGTGTCCACGATAAAAGGAACTTCACCATCTTGCCCAATTCCTATTGTATAAATTTTGATATTTAGTTCTTTGGCTAATTCCGTTGCTATTTCAGGAGAGATACTACCAGCTGTATTTTGACCGTCGGTCATCAAAATCAATATTTTTGATTTAGCTTCAAGCTCTTTCAATCTTTTGACGCCAACAGCAATTGCTGAACCGATAGCAGTTGCATTGCCTACCATGCCGATTTCTAGATCATCGATAAGATCAAGAATGGCGCCGTGATCCATAGTCAGAGGGCATTGGGTAAAAGCTTCTTCGCCAAAAACCAAAACCCCCAATCTATCATTGGTTCTTTTTTCTACAAAAGCTTTTAGTATATGCCTAAGAACAGTTAGCCTATCTACTCTTTTATGTTGCCATTCAAGATCTAAAGCTGACATGCTTTGAGAAGTATCAACGGCAAGAAAAATATCCAGTCCGTAGTTTTTGCTTTCGGTTACACTTCTGCCTAATTGAGGTCTTGCTAGAAGAATAATAATTAAGCATAAACAAATTATTCTTAAAATGAAAGGTAGATGATAGCCAATAGCATCTCTTAAACTTGCTTTCATTACAGAAGCTTCACTAGGACTTAGTTTAAGGCTAGTTTGATTTGGCTTTTTGAGATATAGCCAAATCAAAATTGGTATTAATACCAAAAACCATAAAACCCAGTTGTTTGCAAAACTAAGCATTATTTTTCTTCGCCTCCTCAATAGCTTTTTCTTCGGCTACTATGGCATCTTCAAGAGTATTTAATATTTGCAAAGTTACCAAAATATCTTGTGACTTGTTTTCAAAGTTTATATCTTGTTTAGCAAATTTGGCTAAATCGGCTCTTGCAAATATTTTGGATAGACTTATTGCGATCGTTGTTTGAATTTTGGGATCTTTACTTAGAATCTCCTTTAATTCTTCGGCTGTTTTATCAAGAATAGCTAGACCTAGTCTTTCCTCAAGATATTTTTTGACTAATTCTGAGTATTCAAGATAGAACTTTTTGCTTTCTAAGCTTAAATCCAGCTTTTTTAATCTAGTTGAAACCAACTCATAGATTGAGATTGAAGCTTGTTTGCGATTGACCCATAATTTTATATATAACCAGTAAAGTATCGCTGAAACGATAATTATATAAAACAAAATTTGCAACCAAAGTGGGATTTGTAATGTTTGGTAGCCGATTATATCTCTAAGACCGTCTTGAATCTCATTAATATCATGACTTAAAATCAATCCGTTTTGATTATTCATGACCTTCTCTCTCTCTTAATAAATAATCCCAGAAGTTTTTGAATATAAGCTTTGCCAGTATCTAATTCCAAAAAATCAATTCCCAGTTTTTTGAATTTATTTTTGGTGTTTTCCAGATGTTGTTTTTGTTTAATCGCAAAATTTTCTCTGATGGATTTTCG